>JAFGKA010000377.1 GCA_016928855.1 Phycisphaerae bacterium | reverse complement strand
AGGGCGGGTTCCGCCAGGTTCTGAAGAAGGGCGATTCCATGAAGCGAACAAACGGCATTTGGACGGGCATCATCGCACTGACGTTGGTGGCGGCCGGGTCGATTATCGGGTGCGAGGGGGCGTATCCCAATGCGCTCCGCGCCGCGGACGGGACCCCCATCCGTATCGAAGAAATCGTCGAAATTCTCGGACAGGAGGAACTGACGGAGGACGAGAAGAAAGACCTGCTCCGAGAGCTTGGCATAACCGATGAAATGCTGCTCGACTACCTGTTCGAGACGCTCCAGCCGTAGCCGGATTCGGCTGGGGCGACGGGGTTCCATATCGAACGAAGGGAGACCAGCCGTGTTTCATCGCAGAAGCCCGATCGTGGCCGTGTTGGCCATTGTGGTCGTGTTGGCGTGCCAGAGCGGATGCGCGCCGGCCGTTGACCCGCGGACGAGCAACCAGGGGGGCGGCAATATCGTGACCGCCGGAAGCAAGGTTGCGGCCGGATCCATGGCGGCTCTGACGCCCGACGAGATCCAGATTCTTGCGGATAACTTCGCCCCGGAGGGCACGCCGGCGCTGAATGACGAGCAGGCCGCGGCCATGCAGCAGTTCCTCGTGGCGAACGACGTCAACACCGTTGATGACATTTCACGGCTTATCGGGCAGGCCCAGACGGACCTGAGCAGTATCGAGTTACCCGAGGGCTTCCTCGAACTCTTCCTGGGCTTCGCGACTGAAGTTTGGGATCAGATGCTCTGACGAGTCATCCAAGCCTGCTCCTGCCGGGCGTCTGGCAGGGCGGGCGGCACAGCCGGAGAGAGCCAGTCGGGTCCGCGCCCGGCTGGCTTTCGTACGCGCGGCCGACGATGCGTGCCTTGGGGTGGAAAGCCGGGAGGTTGTTCGGCGCCCGCGTCCGCATATACTCTGCGAGCCAGTGGCGCGGCGAGAAGATGCCCGTGCCGGGAGGATATGCGGCCATGCAATCGCGAAACGTTTGCTCACGTCGGTTGGCTCTGGGGGCGTTGTGTCTGATCGGGTTTGTGGCGGGCTGCCAGGAGGGTGGACTGCTGCGACCGCTGCGGGTCGGTGTTACGAAGCACGATCTGATAACCGCCGAGCTATGGCCACGGTGGCACTGGTTACGCGTCGACCTCGGACTCTACCTTGGGCAGGTGGTCCAGTTTGAGCCGCTCACGCCGTATCAGATGCGGGTCCATCTGGGCAACGGGCGTCTTGTGCTGGCCATGGTGGATGCGCCCCAGTACGCGCACATTGCCGGCGGTAACAACCACATCCTGTTGGCGACGGCGGTCAATGCGTTCAATGCAACTGAACGTGTCGGGCTGATTGTCACCCGGGCGGATTCCGAGATTCAGACCCTCGCCGACCTGAAGGGTAAGCGATTCGACTTTGGCCCCAAGGACGACCCGTTGCTGGACACGGTGGCGCTGGCCGCTCTCGCGGAGGCCGGGATCACGCGCGACGACCTGGAGAAAAGCATCCTGTTCAACGATCTGTTCCGGCACATCAATTCCTACGAAGTGGCCAAGGCCGTCGCATACGAGAATGTGGCCGGAGGCATCATCGACGAGGCAGATTACGCCAAGATGCCGGACAAGGGTGGCACCATTCTGCTGGGCCTCGTGTCGAAGGATCAGTTCCGTGTCCTGCATCGCCTGTCCCCGATGCCGGAAATGGTCGTTATCGCCTCAAAGGAGGCAGATCCGGTTCTGGTTGCAAAGGCCCGGGAATACTTCCTGGAGGCGGTGAACAAGCGGCCGCTGACCAAGATCAGGCTCGGTCTGATGGGGATCAAGGAGTTCAGGCCTGCCACACCAGAGGCGTACGTTCCGTTCACGAAGTGGTACAACGCTGTCTGCCCGCCTGAAGAGCCGGAAGAATTCGATGGGGGTGAGGAGACGCAGACATCCGGCGAACCGCAAGCCACCCAGGCGGCCGAGGAGGCGGTTCCCAAGGCGCCGTGAATCAGACGCCGTCGTTCCCGCCACGGGCTCTGGCAACGGACGTGGATTGTCGCATCATTTCTGTAGAAGAGCGGCTACATGCCGGCCGCGGCGACGGCGGTCTCAATGTTCTCGTAGACGAACAGGACTCTCTGTCCGATCGTTTGGATCGTCGCGGCCGAGACGAGCACGATCAGCGCAAGCATGATCGCATATTCCGTCGCGGTCGGTCCGTCGTCGTCAACGAGAAACGCGGATACTCTGGCACGCAGCCTGCGAATCGTCTCGCGAGCCATGGCTTTCCTCCGGACTGAAGCCAAGATTCTGACCTCGTAGCCGCCGCGGACCGAACGCAGCGCGCACGATGAGGCCAACGTAGGTTGAACCTACGATACGGTCAGCGAGACGGTCAAGAAAAGAGGCAAGAATTATTTCTTGTCAGACGCGATAGCCGATGCGCAGAACGCCTCTTTCGATCGGACGCTGGCGTCTTGACGGCCGGATGGTCGATATCGCGTGTTGTATCGGACCCCGGCGGCCTCACGCGTTCGGATGCGGCAACCGGCTACACCCACACATCCACAATACCCAGCGCGAGGCCGATGGTGTCGGCAATGGCCCCAGCTTCGTCACAACCTGCGGCCGAGCCGGTCAGAAAAAGAAGAGCTGCCGCGGACCAACGCTGTAGACTGCTCAGACGGCCGAATCGAGTTCTCATGGTCTCATGCCTCCATGCGCTCGCTCAGGAATACCACATTCCGAAATAATAGACACGCTCATACTATCTCGCTCCAGACAGTCAAGTCAAGCGGGATGTCGTAAGATGGCCTGGGAGAAAAACTTATAGCGACATGGGCGGGCTGGCGATACTCTGGCCCCGCTCGTGCTTCGGGAATTGTCTTCGCGATGGCCGGAGCTACAATACCGGGTCGCGAGGGTCATCACAATTGGCCTCTGTTGCGTCTCGGGCGGCCGAAGTCGCTACGTCGCGATGGAGCAGGCCTGCCACGGCGTCAGGATTCTCTGGAATGGAACCGACGGGTATCGCGATACGGGGGGCGCGTGTCCATAATCTGGACAACGTGGCGCTGGATCTGCCACGCAATGCGCTGATCTGTTTCACGGGCGTCTCCGGCAGCGGCAAGAGCAGTCTGGCGTTCGATACGCTGTACGCCGAGGGGCAGCGCCGGTATGTCGAGTCGCTCAGTTCGTACGCCCGGCAGTTCCTCGGCCAGTTCGCCAAGCCGGATGTGGACCAGATCACGGGCCTGTCGCCTGCCATTGCCATTCAGCAGAAGTCCGGCAGTTGGAATCCGCGCAGCACGGTCGGCACGATTACGCAGATCACGGATTTCCTGCGTGTGCTCTTCGCGCGGGTTGGCCAGCAGCACTGTCCGCAATGCGGTCGGCCGATCTCCGCGCAGTCGCGTGAGGCGATTCTTGGCCGCATCGCCGAGTGGCCGGCGGGGGTGCGATTTCTCGTGCTGGCGCCGGTTGTGCGCGGGCAGAAGGGTGCTCACCGGGACCTTCTCGCCGACATGCGGCGGCAGGGCTACGCCCGGGCGCGCGTGGATGGCGAGGTGGTCGGGCTCGATGTCGAACTGGCGTTGGACAAGAATGTCCGGCACGACATCGAGATTGT
>JAFGKA010000376.1 GCA_016928855.1 Phycisphaerae bacterium | reverse complement strand
TTCGCCGTCGGCCTCGAATCCTCCATGCGCAAGGTCATGATTCGCGACTTCGTGTTTGAGGGCTATTGTGCGGATCGGTATGCGCTCGCGCTGGCTCGGAACGAGCACGAGGCCCTGCAGGTGGTCGTTATCCCGTTCCATGCCGGCGTGAAGAACGCGCGCGTGTCGGTCGGAGCTTTTCAGCGCACGGATGGCCGACCGAGCGCCGAACCGCCGCGTGCCGACGTATCGCTGGTCGGCCATGTATATACCGCCGAAAACACACCATACGCGGTGACGTATCGCGGCTGGTGGCCGGATCCGCTGTTGGCGTTCCAGAAGCAGTGCGATGTGGAGGTTGGCGAACAGGTGGCGTTCTGGGTCGATGTGCACACGACAGCCGCAACGGGACCGGGCGACTATCAGGCGAGCATCACGGTTCAAGCCGATGCGTATGAGCCGATCGTCATCCGCCTGGAAGCGCACGTGTGGGACATCGAGCTGCCCGAGTGCACACACCTGCGCACGGCCTTTACGTATGACCGTCCCGGCGTCGTGAAGATCTATCGCGACCGCTGGAATGCCGAGCTGGAACGTAAGTACCATGACTTTGTGCTGGAGCATCGCCTGAATATCGACCACCTCTATCGCCGCGATCCCCCCGACATCGCCCTGCTGGAACATGCCGCCACGAAGTGCCTGAATGCATTCAACATCATGTTTCTCGGCAATGGCGGGCCCGGCAGAGTCACGGAGGCCCTGGCGACGCTCGAGACGTTTATGCCCGCGATCCGCAAGTCCGAACTCGACACCTTCGCGTACATCTACGGCTTCGACGAGGTCACCCAGGATACGTTCCCCGCGATACGCGAGACGTTCGATGCGCTGCATGCGCGGTACCCAACGCTCAAGACGATGACAACCGCCATTGACCCCTCTTTCGGCCGAGCCAGCGGCCTGCGCGAGGCGGTCGATATCTGGGTGCCGCTGACCTCATGGTACGATCGTGATGAAGCGGAGGCATTACGGGCCGAGGGCAAGGCGATGTGGTGGTATGTGTGCATAACGCCCCCTCACCCCTACGCGAACTGGTTCATCGAGTATCCGGCGATCGAGGCGCGCCTGTTGCTCGGCGTCATGAGCTACAAGTATCAGACGGACGGCTTTCTCTACTATCTGATCACGCTGTGGGGAAAGAACCGCGAGCCGATTCGCTCCGGACCGTATACCGAATGGGATCCGGCCACCTTCACGAACCGGCGCGGCGAAACGGCGAACGGCGACGGCAGCCTGCTCTGCCCCGGCCCGGACGGCCCGCTGTCTACGATCCGTTTCGAAAACATCCGCGACGGGATCGAGGATTACGAGTACCTCTACCTCCTTGCGGAAGTGGCCGAGCGCGTCCGGGCCGCCCAGCGCACACCGCAGCGTAAAGCCTTTCTCGATCATGCGGCGACACTGCTGGCCGTTCCGGAGGCCGTTGTCCGAACCCTCGTGGACTACACGCGCGATCCCCAATCGCTGTACGCCTTTCGTGAGGCGGTCGCGCAGGCCATTCTCGACGGGCGAAGGCTGTGCGAGGATCAAAACAGCCCCTGAGGTGCGACGCCTTCAGGGCAAGAGCGCCTGCAGATCGCCGGCCGCCGTGACGCCCAGCACAATTCGGCGATCGTTCTGCCGCAACGACGCGAGCCACTGATAGCGCACGCCGTTCCAGGCGGTTTCGGCCAGCGTTTCCGCGTCCAGGCGACGCAGACCCGCGTCCGTGCCGACGAGGATGACAGGCCGACCGGTCGAATCCGGCACGACCGTAAGGCATCGCAGCGCCTCGTCCAGAAGCACGCTGCGCACGAGGGTGCCGTCGGCACGCACGACGAACAGGTAGCCGTCTTCACGTCCGTAGACGAAACGCACAGGGGCCGCATCGGTTGGTGGAATGACGCCCACGCCAACGGGCGGAGCCTCGGTCAGGTGTTCCCACCGTGGCCGCGTCTCGCCCGGGGCGTAGAGGCCGATTCCTTCGCTCGTGGCCAGCAGCGCCTCGACGGCTCCATCGGCGTCAAAGTCGTTCACATCGAAGTGCACAAGGGTTCCGTTCGGTACCGCGTTCGTCGCCTCGACGCTGCCGGTGGCCGCACTCCACCATTCCAGCGTAACCGGGCCGTTCCACGGGGCATCACTCCGCATCACAAGGCCGCCGGCGCCGGGAAGGTCGCCCGGAATCGAGCGGATCTCCGTCACATGGCCGTCCCGCCGGAAGTGCGTCTTGAGCGTGCCGTCCGGATCGAGTCGGGTGGCAAACCAGTAGCCCGTGAAGATGAGTTCGACATTCGACGCCGTCTCAGGCCGCCACGCTGCCATGCCGAACATGTTGGCCCCATCGCTGTAGAATCGCTGGTCGGTCTGCTCATAAATGTCGCTCCAATCCCTTTCCCATCGGAGCGTACCGTTCGTATTCAGCACGAGCGTGCGCCGGTTCGCGCAGCTCGCCACAACTTCGCGCCGGCCGTCACCAGCCAGATCCCAGGCATCCAGCGCCAGCAGGCCCGCGGCGAACGTTCGGCGCCAACGTTCCCGTCCCAGGGCATCGAGCACCAGCACCTGGCCGTCGCGCGTCCACGCCAGCACATCATCCGTATTGTCGTTGTCCAGGTCGACGATCCGCACATGCACGGGCTGGACATCGCCCTCGCCTTCGGCACGAACCTGCACATCGGCAAGAAACAGGGTATCTGCCGGTGCTTCGAGCACGCGAACACGAACGGCCGACGCATCGTCCGCGAGCGCACCGATCCGGTATTCCTCGAAAAGGTATGCATGCCCCTTGTACAGGTTGTGAAAGGATGGACGCCGCGGCACCTCGACGATTCGCGTGCGCTCATCCCGGCTGAAGCCATCGCTGCTGAAGGTCAGCTCCA
>JAFGKA010000375.1 GCA_016928855.1 Phycisphaerae bacterium | reverse complement strand
GCCCTGCGAGAGAAGCTTGGCTTCGCCGATCCCCAACGCGATCAGTGATCCTCCTCGGATCGGCCGCACGGCCGTGCCGCAGTACGGTCTGCGTGGCGCCTTGGCTTTGCGCTTCACCTCGCGTTCATTGACCGACGGACGAAGATAATGGGTCGGGCGAAGAGGACGGGGCGAGAGTCGTTTGACATCGTCATGACGCGTTTGGCCCAACGAATGCGGCTTCGCCGCCAGCTAAAGCGGTCCCGATATACATCGGGGCCGCACTCCAAGGGGCTGACGCCTTCTTCGTTGCGGCCGCTGGCCTTGCGGCTCGATGCACTGCCCTGAATCTGCGGGAATCTGTGCGAATCTGCGGACAGGCTCTTCTTGTCGAACGAAGCCGAACTCACCACGGGGGCACGGGAAACACGGAGAAGAACTCGAACCACGAAGACACCAAGGCACCAAGAAGAATCATTAACAAGGAGGCAACAGCGGGAACGGAGAAGAGGACGATGGCCACCAAAAACACAAGAGACCGCAAGAAGAAGCGTCGTGTCTTTTCGTGTTCTTCGCGGCTGTTCTTCTGTCCGGCCTGCTATTCGCGCCGATTCGCATTCATTCGCGGTCGGTGATTGTTCCGTGACCTCTATGGCTCCGTGGTGCTGATATCCCTGAAGACACTGCTGGCACAGCAGTGGCACACGGGGAATTCGGAGCAGGGCAAACGCCAGGACCGCTCAGCGGCCGAGGACGCTGCGGAGATCGGCCTCGACGGTTTCGACGTCGCTCTCGATGACCCCGCCGCAAGGCTGATACTTGAGCGCATCGAGGTCTTTCAGGCCGGCGCCGGTGAGCATCAGAACGACGGAGGCGTCGCGGTTGATTCGGCCGGCTTCGACGAGCTTCCGCACGGCCGGCAGGACGGTGGCCGTGGACGGTTCGACGAAGAAGCCCGCTCGCGCAAAGGCCCGCTGGGCTTCGAGAATCTCCTCTTCGGTGGCGTCCTCGCCGAGCCAGTCGAATCGTCGCGCCTTGTCGAGGATTTCATCCCCGCCGGCCGGATTGCCGCTGGTGATGGCCTCGGCGATCGTGTGGAAATCTCTGAAGGGCACGACCTGGCTCAGTCCGCGTTTCATCGCGGTTACGACCGGGCTGTTGTTGTGCGCCTGGACGACAATCATGCGAGGCAGTCGATCGATCAGGCCGGCCGCCTGCAATTCGCGATAGCCTTTGAAGACACCGCGGATGTGCCCACAGGCCGACGTCGGGACGGCGACGAAGTCCGGCACCTTTCCGCGCATCTGCTCGAACAGCTCAAAGGCGGTCAGCTTGTAGCCTTCGACGCGAATCGGGCCGTTGCCCGAAACGATCCGCAGCTTCAAACGACCGGCCAGGCCGAGCACCCGGTTCTTCATCTCCGCATAATCCGGGGCGGCCACCTTGAGCACGTGAGCACCGTGCATCGCCATAGCCATCAGTTTCTCCTGCGGCGCGAACGTTGGCACGAAGACCACGGCCGCCAGCCCGGCCTTGGCGGCATAGGCGGCCACCGAGTGGCCCATGTTGCCGGTCGAAATGGTCGCGACCGTGTCCTCGCGAAGCTCACGGGCCAGGAACATGCAGGCCAGCGAGCCGCGATCCTTGAAGCTCCAGGTCGGATTCTGCGTTTCGTTCTTGAGCAGCAGGTTGCCAACGCCCGTCAGCGCCTGGAGCTGATCGCCGGCGGCCATCAGCGGCGTATTGCCTTCGCCGAGCGACACGCCGGCGTCGGCGTTCGTAAACGGCAGGAAGTCCGCAAACCGCTCCCAGAGATGCCTTCCCTCGCGGACCTTCGCGCGATCGATGTCGCTGATCTGGACCTCCAGCGACTCGCCGTTGTCCGCGAATTCCTCGATCCGCTCGAACGGATACTCGCATCCCGAGAGCGTCGAAACCAACTGCAGCCGTCTTGCCATCTGTATCTCTCCTGCGATCAGCAGATCTGCGTCCGCACACCGCGCGCCTTCGCCCGGCAGATGCACGACCAGATCGCACGGTACGTATAGATCCCGCTGACGCCCTTGAGCGGATTCGATCGTTCGATCTTGAGTTCTGCCGCAGGGCCCCGGGCGACGATTTCAATGATCGACACGTCCAGCGACGGATCGGCGATCAGGCGCGATCGCGTTCGGTCGAAGCCGATGCCGGCCAGCGCGACGGCGGCGTGCGAGTTCACATTGCGCGGGAAGAGCGGGCAGATCTCGCGGGTCGGCCCCTCGAAGAGAACCGTCGGGGCGGTAATCGCCTTGTGGCCCCGCTGCATGACGGCGGAGAGGTCCATGTTGCGCGGATTCTTCTTCATAGTCACGACGACCTCATCCCAGGCATCGCGGCACTCGAAGATGCTGTCGATGCCCACGGCCGCTCCATGCGGAATGTACAGGCAGGTCCCCGCCGTACCGGCCGTGTTGAGCATGGCTTCGTGCAATTGCGCATCCGCCAGCGCCGTCAGCGACAGCGGCATATAGTCGCAGTATTCCAGGAACGCCCTGCCCCATTGCCGGGTCACATCCGGGTGAGCCATTTCAACGATCAGGTCGGGCCGGCGCTCACGCGCCTGGCCGGGGTCATCCAGCACAAGCTCCGGCGGCAGGTCTTTGAGACGCTCGGCCGAGATGTCGGAAACGAATGCGATCTCAAGCCCGAGCTGGGGTTGTGTGGTGATCTGCTCATACACGTACGAGCCGATACCGCCCATCCCAACCAAGCCAATGCGGGCCGGCGTACCTGCGGACATGCATGCCTCCTGAATCCAGAATCAACCTTGTCAACAATGACCAACGCTCCGCGACCCCTGCACCGAGCGGACGTGGGTCGCGCAAGGCCCATTGTCCTGGATTCGCGCGCCCACGCAAATACAGTGAGTCCTCCCCTGCTGCACCATCCGCCGTCGCGTTGTCTGGGCGCACGGCTGGGCGGCGGTTACACTGGCCGGATTGGAACAGGCTGTATCGACATCGACGAACGCGGAGGCAGCCGTGATACGCTTCATCATCTGCGCCCTTGTTCTGGCATCCGGCGGCGCCCTGCGCGCTTCCGCGGCTGAAGTGAGGCCCAACATCCTGCTCATCGTCGCCGATGACCTCGGCTATGGTGATCTCGGCTGCTACGGCGCGACGAAGATCAAGACGCCGCACATCGACCGGCTGGCGGGCCGCGGCGTCCGGTTCACCGACGCCCACGCTCCCGCGGCAGTCTGTCAGCCCTCACGCTATGCGATCCTCAGCGGCACGTATTTTCTGCGTGCCCGGCGCGAAGGCCAGCATACGCTCTATTTCCACGACGGGCAGGTTACGCTGCCCGTCCTTCTGAAATCCGCCGGTTACCGCACGGCGGCCGTGGGCAAATGGCACCTGGGCTTCGGCCGAGGCGCGGAGCCCGACTACAACGCCGAACTGAAACCCGGTCCG
>JAFGKA010000052.1 GCA_016928855.1 Phycisphaerae bacterium | reverse complement strand
TCCCTTGAGTACGCGTGAGAACCGGACCCACTATGGCTATTGTAACCTCATATTCCGACTGGGCAAACCCGACACGCGGGCAAATCCGGGCCTGGGCCGACCCTTGGCCCGAGACCCGAGCCGACCGCCCCACCACGCCCGTCGGCCCGGCCGGGCACACCCAGAGCCTCTGGTATTGATCAAAACGCCTCAGGCGGGAGAGGCTTCAGGCAGGGAGGAAACCCAAACAGACGCGTCCGCTCACGAAGCCGCCTCGGACGGTACGGCAGCGCCCTCGACGAACTCCAACCGGTTTCCGAACGGATCGCGACAGAAGCAGCGACAGGCACCCGTGCGTGTGGCGCCGTCGGTCGCAATGTCGAACCCGTTGCTCCGCAACGCTTCCGTGACCGCTTCGAGCGAACGGACTCGCAGAGCGACGTGCCGCGTCGAGTTGTGGTTGTGCGGCACCCCGTCGAAATCCACGTGAAGCTCGATCCCATTGCCGAGCGTAAACCACAGTGGCCCGCTCTCCGGAAGCGGGTACGACCGAACGATCTCGCGCAGGCCCAGAACGGTTCCGTAGAACCAGCGCACGTTCTCATACTCGCCGGGCATTGCCGTCACGTTGATGTGATCCAGACCGAGAACCATCTCGTGTTTCATTGACTTGCCCCCATTGTGTCGACGCAGCGAATGTGCAGGTCCCGCTGTCGCGGGCCGTCGAACTCCGCAAAGTAGATCGCCTGCCACCTGCCGAGCACCATGTGCCCGTTCTCGATCAGGACCGTCTGCGAGGATCCCATCAACGACGCCTTGATGTGCGCGTCGGAGTTCCCCTCGTCATGCCGATAGTTGCAGTCCCGGTGCGGCACGAGTTGCTCGAGCTTGTAAAGCAGATCTCGCGTCACATCCGGATCCGCGTTCTCCTGGATCGTGAGGCCGGCGGTTGTGTGTGGCACATAACAGATGACATACCCCTCGCGCACACCGCTGGCCGCAATCACTTCCCGCACCCGGGAAGTAATATCAACCATCTCGCAGCGCTGCCGCGTCGGGATTTCCAGACTTGCCGTTCGGGAACCCACCAGAGGCGCCCCCACTCACGCAGAATCCAACCCTTGGCAAAGCATGCCTCGTCTACGCTATAATATACACTGTGTTGACCAGGAATAGTGCGTCTTTTCGGAATTCCCCTTGATGAAACCTCCGGAACACGTGGTCGTCGCCATGAGCGGCGGCGTCGATTCCAGCGTCGCTGCATCTATTCTTGTTGAGCAGGGATTCTCTGTCACCGGGCTCTTCATGCGACTCGGCCACCCGACGGTCGAGGCGGCTGAAGCCGACGGGCCCTGCGGCAAGGGGTGCTGCAGCGCTGGCGACGCGGCCGACGCCCGGTTTGTCGCCGGACGGCTGGAAATCCCCTTTTTCGCGCTGAACTTTCATGATGATTTTGACCGGATCATTGAGTACTTCGTGGACGAGTACACCCAGGGGCGGACGCCGAATCCGTGCATCCTCTGCAACGAGTTTCTGAAGTTCGGCCGCCTGTTCGACTATGCCCGGGCGATCGGCGCCGATGCCGTGGCCACCGGGCATTACGCCCGTATCGACGCGACCGCCAACGGAGCGAACCTGCACCGTGCCGTCGATCAGGCGAAGGACCAGTCGTACGTGCTGTTCGGACTCCGCCGCGACCTGCTGGGGCGGATCCGGTTCCCGATTGGCCACCTGACGAAAGACCAAGTCCGCCGCCACGCCGAACGCCTCGGCCTGCCGGTCCATGACAAGCCCGATTCCTCTGACATCTGCTTCGTGCCGGATCGCGACTACTCCCGGCTCGTCCGGGAGCGCCGGCCTTCCGCCTTCGTGCCCGGCGACGTCGTGGACGCCGACGACCGCATCGTCGGCCGCCATGAGGGAATCCCCAGCTACACGGTCGGCCAACGGCGCGGTCTTGGCATTGCCATGGGCTCGCCGATGTATGTCACGGCCATCGACCCGGAGGCCAATCGGATCACGCTCGGCCCGAAAATGGCGCTTCTGCGGGCCGGCTTGATTGCCTCCCGCGTACGCTGGCTAACCGATGAACCGGCCGACGTCGTCCGGGCCGATGTGCAGATCCGCTATGCTCACCAGGCCACGCCCGCGACGGTCGAGCCGCTCTCCGGAAACCGGGTCTGCGTCCGCTTCGATATGCCCCAGCCGGCGGTCACTCCGGGACAGGCGGCCGTCTTCTACCAGGGCGATCGGGTGCTGGGTGGTGGCTGGATTGACGCCTCGCTCTGTTAAGCCGAACACCGCGCGGCCGGCCCCACCGGCCCATCAAACACGATTGTGGCCCCCAACCGCACCTCGCAACTCCGTACGGCGAACTGCCGCACGATGTCCGCGTTGAGCGTGACGCCAAGTCCAGGCCCATCGGGGATTGTCAGGCAGCCATCTTCACACCGAATGGTCGGCGTCGTCACGTCCGCGACGAACCAGCGGTCACTCGCCTCCACGTCGGTCGGGTAGCGGATATTCGGCAACGTGGCGAAGTGCGCCGCCGCCCAACCCCCGACCGCCAGCTCCGGCATCGTGCCCACCCAGCAGCCGACACCACGATCGCGCGCCGCGTCATGAACCGCCAGCGCCGCCGCAAACCCGCCAACGCGCTGGAGCTTGATGTTCACGATGCCGCAGGCACCGCGTTCGATCGCGTCGATCACCGTCGCGGCATCCGTCGCCGACTCATCCAGACAGATGGGCGTGCAGCATCGTTTCGCCAGCTCGGCATGCGTCGCCAGATCCTTCGTGGCGAACGGCTGCTCGATCATCGCCAGGCTGAATTCATCCCAGGCACAAAGATGCTCGATATGATCCGCGGTGTAGGCCGCATTCGCGTCGACCGTCAGCACCAGGTCGGGCCAGATTCGGCGCACCGCCCGTAGCGGCTCGACATCCCAACCCGGCTGGACCTTGATTTTCACACGCCTATAGCCCCCCTGTTCGACGAATTGCCCGATCCGGGCCAGCAAAGTCTCGACATCATCGTAGATCCCGACGGCCAGGCCTGAGTCCGGCCGCACACCGGGCGTGCCGCCCAGCATGGCGGAAAGAGACACCCCGCGTGTCCGCGCCACGGCATCCCAGACCGCCGTCTCGATCCCGCAGCAGGCGAACGGATCGCCGCACTCGGCCATCGCAGCGGCCAACCCGCTGAGGACCATCCCGTTTGCGCCGCCGAGCAACGGCACAATCCGCTCCGTCAGAACCGCCCATGTCGTCTCGGGCGTGTGGCCGCTGTAGAACGTCCCTGCCATCGGCGAAGCCTCGCCCAGGCCGACGCCCCCCGCGGTCATCAACTCGACAAGCACCGCGTCCTTGTCCGCCACCGCGCCACTGCTGATGACAAACGGCTCGTGCAACGGTACGCGAACATGTGTCAAACGGATCGCTTCCAGGCCAATCTGCATGGTGTCGCCCTCTGGACCAGGCCGCTCTATACGACCGGGGCCGAACCCGTGTCAAACCAGGCTGGTTGCCCGAATCCCGCCTCGGCGCTACCATGGGTGCTGCTCAAGCCCGAAGCCCCTGGGGCAAGGAAACCAACAACAATGGCAGAAACAGACAACACACCCAAACCGATGGATCTGAAGCGTATCGCGGCGGCGGTCCGGGAAATCCTCTTGGCCGTCGGTGAAGACCCCGACCGTGAAGGGCTCATGGACACGCCGATGCGCGTCGCGCGGATGTATCAGGAGCTGTTCTCCGGCCTCCACGAGGACCCATCCGTGTACCTCGACGCTCTGTTTACGGAACAATATGACGAAATCGTCGTTCTGCGCAAGATTCCGTTCAATTCGATGTGCGAGCACCATCTGATGCCCTTCGAGGGTATCGCGGAAGTCGCCTACCTGCCGGACGGCAAGGTGGTCGGTATCTCGAAGCTTGCCCGCGTCGTCGAGTCGTTCTCCCGGCGGCCCCAGGTCCAGGAGCGACTGACGAGCCAGATCGCCGACCTTCTGATGAACGTCGTCGGCGCGAAGGGTGTGGCCGTCGTCATGAAGGCCACGCACACCTGCATGACTTGCCGCGGCGTGCGGAAGCCCGGGTCCGTCATGGTTACCTCCGCGATCCGCGGCAAGTGCAGAAGTGACGCCCGAACCCGTAGCGAGGTCATGGCGCTGCTGCACGACTAGACGCGCACGCCGAACCCGATTGGCCGAAAGCGGCCATACGGACGGAACCTCATACTTGACAACATGTTGCGCAGTTCATTCCTCGCCTACCTTCAACAATCTGGCCGTCTTCAGGCCAACCGGTCGATGAAATACCCTGGCCCCAGGCGCGATTGATGTTCAGGGAGGTATCCGCGACAACCAAACGGAGCACCACACAATTTAGCGACCCTGAAGCGGGCCCCGCCATGTGACCGGGGACTGTCCGGCCGCCCGGCGCGTCAGGCCGCCGAGCCGCTGCGGCGTTCGGACTCACCTCACGGGTGTTCGCGTGACCCCGATAAGTTGTTTTCCGGGCCGCGGCATGACAGAATCCCGGCATGACGTGAACCTGTTCAGCAGGTTGTGAACGACGAATAGACACCTCGCGGATCCGCGCAACGACGATCAGGATGAGGACGCCCTGATGACTGTCGAATCGCCCACTACCGTGTTGCTCATCGACGACGAGGAAATCGTCCGTCGCACGATCGCCGCCTATCTCGACGCGGCCGGACTCACCGTTCTGGAGGCCGACAACGGCCGTGCCGGGCTGGACCTCTTCCGGCAGACGCACCCGGATCTCGTCCTGCTCGACCTGCGCATGCCGGAGATGCACGGGCTCGAGGTGCTCGATGTCCTCACGAAAGAATCGCCCGAAACGCCTTGCATCGTCATCTCGGGCGCGGGAGTCGCCAAGGACGTGGTGGAGGCGATCAACCGCGGTGCCTGGGATTTTGTTCTGAAACCGATCGTCGACATGGTCGTCTTTCGGCACACGATCGACAAGGTTCTCGAACGTGCCCGCCTGCTGCGGGAGCGTCAGCGACAACAGCGACTGCTCGAGCACAAAGTCACCGAGCGAACGGTGCAGCTTCAGGCCGCCAATGAGGCGCTCGCGCGTGAGGTGAGCGTGCGCCGGCAAGCCGAGGAAGCGCTGCGCACGTCAAAGGCCCGCTGGCGGTCCCTGGTGGAGCACGCACCGGGTTTCATCGCGACGGTGGACCGCGCCGGAACGATTCAGTATGTCAATCGCGTGCTCCCCGGTGTCAACCAGGAAGCCGTGATCGGACAGGCGATCTACCGATTCGTCGACCCGGCTCATCACGGCCACGTCCGGACGGCGATCGAACAGGCCTTCGACAGCGGCCTTACATCGAAGGTTGAGGCCCCGATCGCCAATGTACCGGGCGAGCCGATCTGGTTCGAAACGCTGGTCGGCCCGGTAAGGATCCAGGACGAAACCACCGCCGCCATGCTCATCTCGACCGACATCACCGAACGTCGAATCGTTGAGCAGAACCTTCGGGCATTGTCGGCGCGCAACCAGGCACTCCTGCACGCAATTCCGGACATCGTCATGGAAGTCGATGCCCGCAAGGTCTACACCTGGGCCAATCCCGCGGGGCTGGCGTTCTTCGGCGATGCTGTGATCGGCAAAGAGGCCACAGACTACTTCGAAGGCGAACAGCCAACCTATGAGTTGGTCCAGCCGCTGTTCAATGGAGCCGAGGATGTGATCTATGTTGAGAGCTGGCAGCGACGCCAGGACGGCGAGAAGCGATTGCTCGCCTGGTGGTGCCGAGTCCTCAAGGACGCCGACGGGAGCGTGACCGGCGCGATCTCGACGGCGCGCGACATCACCGAGGCCAGGCAGACGCAGGAGGAACTGGCGCACTACCGGGCCGACCTGGAGAATCTCGTCGAGGAGCGTACCAAGGAACTGCGCGCCGCGCAGGAGGACCTGCTTCGCAAGGAACGTTTGGCGACGCTCGGTCAGTTGATCGGCACCGTCGCCCACGAAATCCGCAACCCGCTGGGCACCGTCCGCACCTCCGTCTTCTCGATCGACGAGCGCGCCCGCGGCAAGGGGCTCGACATCGAGCGGGCGCTCGATCGCGCCGAGCGGAACATCGTCCGATGCGACGCGATTATCGAGGAGCTGCTCGACTACGCACGGCTGAAGCAGGCCACGCGCGTTCCCACACCGCTCGATTCGTGGCTCGAAAGCGTCCTGCATGAATACCCGGTTCCGGATGGCATTCAACTGACGCTGGCGCTGACCGCCAACGCCACCGTACCGCTGGACCGTGAACGCTTTCGCCGCGCCGTCCTCAACGTCCTGACCAACGCCCACCAGGCCATCCAGCAGGCGAGCCAGCCCCAGGGCCGAATCACGGTGGAAACAGAGACCGTGGCCAACCGTGTGCGAGTCGCCATCGCCGACAATGGACTGGGGATTCCGCCGGACGTGCGCGACAAGATCTTCGAGCCGCTGTACAGCACGAAAACGTTCGGCGTCGGCCTCGGCCTCTCGATCGTCAAGCGGACCATTGAGCAGCACGAGGGCACGATCGAACTCGACAGCACGCCAGGGCGGGGAACGACGGTCACCTTCTGGTTGCCGCTACCGCAAGACGAGGTGGTGTGAGATGAACAAGATCCGCATTCTTGTCGTCGATGACGACCGGGACTTCGCCGAAAGCCTGGCCGACGTGCTGAAAGAGCACAAGTGTCAGGTGGATCTCGCCTTCACCGGCGAAGACGCGATCGAGCGATTCCGGCAAACCGATTACGACATCACCTTCATGGACGTAGTGCTGCCGAACAAGAACGGCGTCGAAAGCTTCCTCGAAATCCGAAACCTGAAACCGGACGCCCGCGTGATCATGATGACGGGCTTCAGTGTGGAACAACTGCTCGATGAGGCCCTGGAGGAAGGCGCCTGGGACGTGCTGCACAAGCCGCTCGACATGGCCGACGTACTCCGTGATATCGAGCGTCTGCGGCCAAGCGGAGTATTGTTGGCGGACGACGATCCCGACTTCATCGACAGCGTGCGCGAGCTGCTCGAGCAACACGGATATGACGTGTTTGTAGCCCAGAATGGAAGGGAAGCCATCACCCGCATCCGCACAAACGGCATCGATGTCCTGATCCTCGATCTTCGCATGCCCATCCTCAACGGCGTCGATGTATGCCTGGAACTCCGGCGCAGCGGTCACGCCATACCAACGATCATCGTGACTGGTTACGCGGACCAGGAGGTGGACGCCCTCAACAAACTCCGCGCCTGCAAGGTCAGCGGAATTCTGACGAAACCGTTTGATCCGAGGGAACTGCTCCGGACACTCCAGTCGCTGATCGACCGGACAATCGCGTGAGCGCACGCGCGAGCGGCGACTATCGGTTCAACCCCAGCACGTCCTGCATCGAATAGAGACCCGCGGGCTTGCCCATGAGCCACTCGGCCGCCCGCAACGCGCCGGCCACGAAGGTATCGCGTGTGTGCGCACTGTGCCGCAGGACAACCGTCTCGCCCAACGTACCGAAATGCACCTCGTGTTCACCAACCGTGTCGCCGACACGCAGGGCGTGCATGCCGACCTGCCGGGCCGGCCGGCCGGCCGAGAGACCCTCACGGCCGTGGATCACGTCCGCGGCCCGGTCGCGCCCGGTCGCCGCAACAATCGAATCGAGCAGGGCCAGGGCCGTGCCGCTGGGCGCATCCTGCTTGAAACGGTGGTGTGTCTCGACGATCTCGATGTCATAGGCGTCGCCCAACGTCCGGGCCACCTCGCCGACGAGGCGGAATAGCAGATTCACGCCGACGCTCATGTTCGCCGCCTTGACGATGGGAATCACCGTCGCCGCCTCGCGAATCCGGGCAAGCTGGTCGGCGTCGTGGCCGGTCGTGCCCATGACGATCGCCTGCTTGTTTGCCAGGCAGTGTTCGAGCCACCGCATCGAACCCGCCGCGGTCGTGAAGTCGATCAGCACGTCGAATGCGCGGTCCGTATGCGCCTCGATCGGCACGCCGATCCGCCCGACACCGGCCGCCTCGCCGACGTCATCACCGAGGCGGGAGTTGCCTGCCTGCTCGAGCGCCGCAGCCACGCCGAACCGCGCGTCGGCATGGGCCAGGGCAACAATCCGCCCGCCCATGCGCCCCGCTCCACCTGTGATTGCCAGTCGAATCATGGCTCCGGTCATCCCTCAATCGCGGGCTCGCCAAGCGCCGCACAGATCGCCGCCAGATTATCCGCCACGGGGATTGGGTTGTTCGCGTACTTGCCGTAGGTCGGACGCGGCGCCGGCGGCGTAATCGATTTCATGTCCACGCCGGTGTGGTACTTCACCGTGGCGTCCGGATCCTTGAGTTCATGGCCGGTCAGGATGCAGACGACCTGCTCGCTCGGCCCGATCACGCCCTCGTCCCGCAGCACGTGAAGCCCGGCGACGCTGGCGGCGCTGGCCGGCTCACAGCCGAAGCCGTATCGCCCGACCATGGCCTTGTGCTCGAGGATCACCTCGTCGGAGACCTCGCGGACCACGCCGTTCATCACCTCGAGGGCCCGCAGGCACTTCGGAAGGTTGACCGGCCGGCTGATCTCGATGGCCGACGCGATGGTATGCGGCTTGTAGCCCGACTGATCGAACTTGTCGTAGAGCTGACCCACCTTCTCGGCGTTGGTCATACGGCCACCGTTCCATCGTACGCCCTGCTTCTCGTAAAGCGTGTAGAGTGTGTTCGCGCCGGTCGCGTTGATGATCGCCAGCCGCGGTATGCGCGGGACAAGCCCGAGTGCGTGCAGTTCGGCGAACGCCTTGCCGAACGCGCTGGAGTTGCCGAGATTGCCGCCGGGCACGATCACCCAGTCAGGCACTTCCCAGCCACGGGCTTCCAGGATGCGGTACATGATCGCCTTCTGGCCTTCGAGGCGGAAGGGGTTCATGCTGTTCATCAGGTAGATCCCGAGCCGGTCGGCCACTTCCTTGACCCGCCGCATGCAGGCGTCGAAGTCACCCTCGACCTGAAGCGTCAGCGCGCCGTAGTCGAGCGCCTGCGAGAGTTTCCCGTACGCGATCTTGCCCGTACCGATGAAGACGATGCCCTGCATCTCGGGATCGGTCTTATGAGCGAACATCGCGACCGACGCTGATGTGTTGCCGGTGCTGGCGCACGCGACGCGCTGCCGGCCGAGCACCCGCGCCAGAGTGAACGCCGCCGTCATCCCGTTGTCCTTGAAGCTGCCCGATGGGTTGAGCCCCTCGTACTGAAGGTACAACCCGCCTGGCTTCATACCGATCTCGCGACCGACCCGGTCGTTGCGTTCCAGCACCGTCCGGCCCTCGCCGATCGTCACGACGGACTCGGCCGGGGCGAACGGCAGCAGCTCACGGAACCGCCAGACGCCGGAGAAGTCGAGGCGGCCTTCGGCCCCCAGGCCCTTCGTGGCCCAGCGATGCTCGAAGAAGTCCAGCTTGGCAGGCACGGCCAGCCGCTCCCACTCGTAGCGCACGTCCAGAAGGCTGCCGCACTTCGGACAACTGAAAACCACGTCGGTCAGACTGAACGTCGCCGCACAGTCCGGGTTGATGCACATCTGATACGCTCGGTCCTGCGACACGGGTACCTCCTCCAGGTTCGCAAAGGTCGCCGGTCATACTAGCGTGTTCGCCAAACGGCGACAATCCAACGGCTCGAGGACAGGCAGAAGCCAGAAGGCAAGCGCGGGGAGCCCTGAGCATCGTATGTGCCGCCTGCCTAGGATGCACACTTCAGAATTCCGTCATCGCGACCCCACCCTGCGATGGACGCGAATAGGGAAGGCACTCGGGCCACCGGCTCCATTCTGAAGCTCGTGGCAGTTCGGGACGCCTCTGCAGAACACGCCCACCGATCGAGAGCAGTGGCACACAGATCTTCATTTCTGCCTTCTGGTTTTCTTCACAATTCGCGTTGATTCGCGTGCATTCGCGGTTCGTCTTGGCCTTCGATACCCCCGGGTCAGAGGCGGTCGACGCGGCCGGTGTTGGCGTTACGATGTTGCTGCCGCTTGGTGGCCTGTTCGAGCGTCTTACGTTCCTTCCGCGTGAGGCTCTGGATGCCGGACTCGCCGACCTTGGCGAGGATCCGATCGACCTCCTGCTGCTCTTCCACCTCGCGCCGCATGCGCCTCTCCCAGGCGCCCTTGGCCAGCCGCGATCGCACCCCGCCGACCGCGCTGTCGACAACGCCGACCCGCGGCGTCATCCGCCACAGGTAGAGCGTGAGGATGCCGCTCGCGGCGCCGGCGATGTGGCAGATCTCGCCGCCAAGGTTGTACATCGGCCCAGGGCTCATCAGCCGCAGAAGCAGCATTCCCGCCACGATCAGACCGAAGACCCGAATCGGCATCGGGAAGATGATGAAGATGATCTGGATGTGCGGGAAGAAGATGATCGCCGCAATCAGCAGGCCGTAGATCGCGCCGCTGGCGCCGACGACAGGCAGCCCCGCCGGAATCCATCCGATCACGGAGGCCAGGAGGTATGCCGCCGCGCTGCTCAACCCGCAGACCGCGTAGAATTTCAGAAAGCGGTCCCGGCCGAACGTCCGCTCGAAGTGCATGCCGAAGATGTAAAGCCCGATCATGTTGAACACGAGGTGCCACGGGTCGCCGTGCGAGAACATGTACGTCACGGGCTGCCAGAGATAGCCGCGCGCCACCCCGCTCCAACTCAGCCCGAAGACTTCGGGCCAGAAGCCTGGATCGAGATGCTGCGTCAGCACATCGACGAAGTACGCCGCCACGTTCGCAATCAGCAGCCACATCACGGCCGTCGTCGGCCGCGGCATCGCCAGGCGCATCTGGCCGCCCGGCCCGCCGCAGCAATCATCGCCCGAATACGGTCGATCGTGCCAACCCATCAGTCTCTCCGCCGTTCGAGTTCATAGCGCAACAGCACGGCAATCGTCTTGCCATCCACGATCCGCCCGTCTCGAATCCAGCCGATCGCCCGCGCGAGCGGCACAGCCTCAGGCCGGATTTGCTCGGTATCGTCCAGCGCCTGCTGCGTCTGTTCGAGGTCGTGTGCAATGAAGCAATACATCCGCTCGTTCGTGATCCCTGGCGTGGTGAAGAACTCGCCGAATGGCTCGATCCAACCGGCCCGATAGCCCGTTTCCTCTTCCAGTTCCCGCGCGGCACACGCCGCCGGCACCTCGCCGGGCTCGAGCGTCCCGGCCGGCAACTCCACCAGTTCGCGCTCGACGGCATAGCGGTAGTTGTGAATCATGATGATGTCTTCATCGGTCAGCAGCGGAAGAATGATGACCGCCCCCGGGTGCACCACGATTTCGCGCGTGACCGACCGTCGCCCGGCGACGGAAAACCGCCGTCGTTCAACGTTGAACTTTCGTGTCTTCAGGAGAATCTCAGACTCGTCAGCCATGCACGCGACTCCTCTCGCCAGCAAACACAACGCATTCTAAGAGCGTCACTTAGCTGGAGCAATGCCGTATGCGGCCGCTTGCAAACGACCTTCGACGCACCTATATATGTACCCCGCCGCTGCTGATACCCGGAAATCATCGGGTCCGAACGGCGAATTGGAAATCATGGCCAAACGAATCGCCATCCTTGGCTCCACCGGCTCGATCGGCCGGAGCACGCTCGACGTTGCCGCCCACCTCGGGTCCGAGTATCACGTCTGCGGGCTTTCGGCCAAAACAAGCTGGGAAAGCCTCGGCGAACAGATCCGTCAGTGGAAGCCGGAAACGGCAGCCATCGCCGACCCGGATGCCGGCCAGAAACTCCGCGGCCAGGTCAACGGCCGAACGGAGCTGTTCACTGGCGAGTCGTCGCTCAGCGAGATGGTCCGCCACAGCGACTGCGACGTTGTGGTCGCCGCCGTGGTCGGCGCCGCCGGCCTGCCGGCCACACTGGCGGCCGTCGACACGGGCAAGACGATCGCCCTGGCCAACAAGGAGGCCCTGGTGGTCGCCGGCTCGCTGATCGTCCCGCGACTGGCCGAAACCGGAGCCACGCTGCTGCCGATCGACAGCGAGCACTCGGCCATCTTCCAGTCGATCCGTTCCGGACGGTCGGCCGAGGTCCACAGGATCTACCTGACGGCCTCCGGTGGACCGTTTCGGACGTGGTCCGGCGAACAAATCGCCGAGGCGACCGTAGAAGACGCACTGCGGCATCCGACATGGAACATGGGCCCAAAGGTGACGATCGACAGCGCCACGCTGATGAACAAGGCCCTGGAGGTCATCGAGGCGACGTGGCTGTTCGGCGTGGATGCCGATTGTATTGAAGTCCTGATCCATCCGGAGTCGATCATCCATTCAATGGTCGAGTTCTGTGACGGGTCGGTCATCGCCCAACTGGGCACGCCCGACATGCGGACTCCGATTCAATACGCTCTGACGTACCCTGAGCGGCACCCCGGCCGAAG
>JAFGKA010000374.1 GCA_016928855.1 Phycisphaerae bacterium | reverse complement strand
CCTCACGCCTGAGATGCAGGAGCAGCTTCACATGCTCCGTCGAATATCGAGCGGTGAGAGCGATGCGAAACTGATCGCGAAGATCAGGGCTAAGGCGGCGGCGACGGCAGCGGCGAAGCAGGAACAGGGCGCCGCCAAGCGACGCTGGTTCGGTCGGAGTTGAATCCGGCCGCTCAGGTACGGCGGCCGTTGCCATGCGTTCAGGCGCTCGACCACGGGCAAATCCTCCGGCCTTCAGCCTACTACGGGCCTGCCCGCGCGACGTGCTGTCGTGTGCCGGCAACGGCTCGTCCGCCACTGCGGTCCAGGCACGGCGCCCATCACGTCACGAAGCCCGTGCGTCCAGTGCGAATTGACACACCTCCAGGCGCCGGCTACCTTGCGCGATCTCCGAACGGCCCGATTGGGCCGCGTTCAGGCGAACCCCCCGTTTCTGCGGAACGAAGGACGACGCGCATGAGCAACATGAAGGCTGTGGCAGGTCATGACGGCGAAAAGATCACGATGGGCTCCGGCGGCGCGCTGCATGTGCCGGATCGGCCGATCGTCCCGTTCATAGAAGGCGACGGCACGGGGCCGGACATCTGGCGGGCGTCCCAGCACGTTTTCGACGCCGCCGTCGAGAAGGCCTATGGCGGCAAGCGCCGCATCGCCTGGCTGGAAGTGCTGGCGGGACAAAAGGCGTTCGATGCGGTCAAGACGTGGCTGCCGGACGAGACCATCGCGGCCTTTCGCGCCTACCTCGTCGGGATCAAGGGGCCGCTGACGACGCCCGTCGGCGGCGGTATCCGATCGCTCAACGTGGCACTGCGGCAAATTCTCGACCTCTACGTCTGCCTGCGGCCGGTGCGGTATTTCGAGGGCGTGCCCAGCCCGGTCAAGCGGCCGGAACTGACCAACATGGTCATCTTCCGCGAGAACGCGGAGGACATCTACGCCGGCATCGAGTTCCAGGCCGGCACCGACGACTGCCGGAAGTTCCTCAAGCTGTTCGCCGACACATTCCCCGAGCGGTTCAAGAAGATTCGCTTCCCGGCCACCAGCGGGATCGGCATCAAGCCGTCGAGCCAGGAGGGCACGGCCCGACTGATGAAGGCGGCGGTGCGCTATGCGATCGACAACGACCGCAAGTCCGTCACGCTCGTGCACAAGGGCAACATCATGAAGTTCACGGAAGGGGCCTTCCGTGACTGGGGCTATGAGACGGCGAAGAACGAGTTCGGCACGACCGATCTGGACGGCGGCCCGTGGCAGACGCTCAAGAACCCGAAGACCGGCCGCGAAATCGTCGTCAAGGACGTCATCGCCGACGCGTTCCTGCAGCAGATCCTGACGCGGCCGGCGGAATACGAGGTCATCGCCACGATGAACCTCAACGGCGACTACGTCTCCGACGCGCTGGCGGCGTGCGTGGGCGGCATCGGTATCGCGCCCGGCGGCAACATCAACTACGACACCGGCCACGCGATCTTCGAGGCGACGCACGGCACCGCGCCGAAGTACGCCGGCCAGGACAAGGTCAACCCGGGCTCGGTGATCCTGTCGGGCGAGATGATGCTGCGGTATCTCGGCTGGACCGAGGCGGCCGATCTGATCATCCGCGGGATCTCCGGAGCGATCGCCGCCAAGACAGTCACGTACGATTTCGAACGTCTGATGGACGGCGCGAAGCTGCTGAAATGCTCGGAATTCGGCGAGGCGATTGTCAAACATATGGCGTAACCGGACAAAATGGATCGACCGCCGCTCTGGCCGTGCGACGTCGGCGAGCGACACGCCCGGCGGCCGACGAGCACGCGACGCGGGGGCCGGCAAATGCCCCGCTTGACAGGACATACGATCCGCCATAGGATCGGGGGCATAACGATTGCGGGGTGGAGCAGTTGGCAGCTCGCGAGGCTCATAACCTCGAGGTCGCAGGTTCGAGTCCTGCCCCCGCTAGTTCACGTCGACGAAGAGCGGTGCAGGTGCACCAAACGGTAGACGCTCGTAGCATGGGCCAAGTGAGTTGCTCGGCCCGAGTGGGATCTGGAGCACATTAACAGGCCGCTAGCTCGGGCACTGGGCGCGACGTGGCTCAGCCTGCAGGGCATCGTAGACAAGGCGGTAGAGACGCCGGCCCTGAAGCGTCGCAGTGATATCGCGCAGCGTCTTCCGCAACGCAATTTGCTTGCGGGTGCGATCACGTCGAGACTGTGGAACAGGGCAGAACAGTTGGGCCGCACCCCGGTCGATCTGGAATTCCCACCACGGCTCACCGTCACCCGGATAGCGAATGTGCACGCTGTCGTGTCCACGATCCAGTATAATCCGCTTGCCTTTTGCATCCTTGATCGTCATGATGTATTGCTTGAGACACCGAGTGATCAAGTACAAGGAGTCTACGTAAGGATCGTCAAGAGCCTCCGGCAAAGCGCCGTCAATGCTCGGCTTCTCGCAAGTCATCTTGTCTGGTCGGAGGCGATTTCTTACGATCGGTCGACCTTGCTTCAGGCATCCCTTTACGGCCTCCTTCAGTGCCACGTCGAATCGCGCGTCCTCGGGATCGGGAACATTGGGGATTCTTCGGTAATTCCTATGCAGCATCCCCACCGTCTTGAAGACCCATGGGAGGTATTTGCCCAGGGAATCGCGACCTTCCTTGAATACCTCTCTGGCGTGTGCCCGCAGAGATTTCCGCAAGGGGCGGCCTTTGCCCATGAGAGCTACGTAGTCTGGATGGCACGGCCCGACCATGTCAAGGAACTCCAGGAACCTGGTGTCCACAACCGGCCCTGGAAACTCTGGCGGCGACGCATCAAGCCAGGACGCGATGGACGTCTGCTCCTGCTCGGGAAGTAACAGCCGAACCAGGAACAGGCGGAGTCCCACCTCAAAGAATCGCTGCATCGCATCGAGCTCTGTGTGTCCCTCGGCATCGGGCTCCGCCACGCTCTCCAAGCTCCGCGCAAACAACGCCATGGTGTTCATCATCGAGGCGACACACTCTGACTCAAAGAGAAACACGTGACTAAAGAACATCGCGAACACTTCGTCGAGGCGGCGAGAAACTGCCTGAAATCGGCGTCGATCCTCCAGCCTGTCCGACTCTTGAAGACGCCATAAATCGGCAAGCATTCCGTCCTGGAGCCCGGGCAAGACGTCTCGCTGGAACACGTTCCGAAAGATCAAATGGCCTGTCTCATGCAGATAGTCGGCCTGTGACGCAAAGTGAAAATAATGTGACGTATCTGCACGGAAGCTGGCTAGCTGAGGCATGCCGACCTGTTTCCACCCCATCGACACAGGAGCCGATGCCAATCCAGAGCGAAGGCTGACCCTCGACACGACGCCAACGCTCGAGCGCACCTCGCCGCGGTCGAGCCCTTGAGTTTCGACGTTGTGCTTCGCAAGTTCGGGTTCCACGAGGCACCTGCGGAACAGACCTACACTGCACAGGATCGGTGCGGAAGCAGCCAGGAGCACCTGATTGAGCCCGCCACGGAAATCGACCGCCATATCCAACGGGCCCTCAGATGCGTACAACTTGTTGGTCCGATGTCGCAGGGCATCATCGAGAGCCTCGACAAACTTTTCGATCTGATGGACACGGGCTCGGTCCAGCATTCGGTGTTCATCTTCCCGCCTCGCTTCGGGATGGGTCATGGCATAGAGCACCTTGGTCAAGAGCCTGTGAAGCGCCGCAAAGGCGTCGTACAAGTCCAGCGCCACGTCGAATCGGAGCGCGTCTCCCAGTAGCGTGAAGAACATCTGATAGAGGCTTTCGATGGTATGACATAATCCGGTCGGCAATCCTGACAATCGCATGTGTCTGCACAAGTCGTGCATGCTCAGGGGAAGGCCATCGTCTTCCGTCTGAACGATTCTGGCGGCGATACTGGGAAGGCGTGGCCACAGCTTCATCTGGACAGCTGAAAGCACCTTCTCCAGAACAGCGTGGTGTTCAAGCGTATTGCGCTCCGTGTCGTCTTTGAACACAACTGCTGTTGGTGGAACAGGCGCCTCCAAGTCGGCTATGAAGTCAACCCAATGGTTGCCGCTAGACGACGGCGTCTTGGACACGCACCAAGCATCCCTGATCAGCCGACGGGCGCGTTCTTTGAGCTCCCCCAGAACCGTTTCCACCCGTACATATGGCCGGCTGGAGGCGTTGCCGCCGATGCAGTCTTGGGCTTCCAACACGGATTCCCTGCTGTCGCTTTCGCATTCGGGCTCTACGGCTTCGATCACATCGACGGACCCCAGAGGGAATGATCCCCATAGCTTGCTCTTTGCGTCTACGGGCATCCCTTTAACGCAAGCTTCAACCGTGCGTGCATGGCCGGGCTTCGCCTGCCACCGCGTGCTCAGGTGCAGGAGGCCATTACAGTTCGTTCTGTCGTCTTGAGCCAGTACCTGCGGAGCCACCGCTATGCTCGTGTTCGTCCAGCGGAATACATGATTACCCGCGACCTTCTTGACACACTCGGCTCCCGTCAAGTCAGGAACGCCAAGGGATTGGCGTGCAATCAACCGAAGGCAGGGGTCTTCTTCGTATAGGCGTCGGAGGTCGCCTTCCTGCCCGAAAAGGTGCCAGTACTTGAGCCCGCGGAAGCGCTCGGCCAGGCTAGCGGCGACGCTGACGTTTCGGCAGAAGGCCAAAACGCCGATTTCTTCCAAGCCCTGCAGATCAAGAAGACACAGCCGTACGGTGTCGAGATCTTTGGTTGACAACAGTTGCCCGGGGGGACGATCATCGCTGTCGCAATAGGCGCTAAGGTTCGCCAGTACGTCGTAAGCGGAACGAATCAAGGATTTGTAGATCGCCTGTTGCGCCAACAGGAAATGCCGCACGCAAGCCAAACCATCCATACGGCAGCGAATGAAGGCGACGAACGGATTCTCTCGTTGAATCGCATGCACCTTTAGGTCGCAGTCGCTCCGCTTTATTCTTTCGGGCTTAGGGCCGTGTTCGACATCGAAAAGCTGATGGGGTTCCAGGAACAGAGAGCCCGTTGGGGCCCTCTCGAACCGCGTCTTGGCCGTCAATTCCGCCACCCGGGGGCATGCGGCCAGCCAGATGTCCTCGATCTTGCGGCTGATGCGCATCGTTAGGTGGTGCGCGGACGGATGGTCGTCAGTCAGAACAAGGCACGCGTCGTCAGCGTGGCCGATCGGGAAGAAACTCATCGGGTTAAACAGATACGGGTCGAGGTAGGCGGCCTGCGGCCGCTTTACTCGGCTCTTCCTCCATCGCTCATAGTTCTCGTTGATACCTTCTCCCAAGGCAAGGCAGTTCTCACGCATCTGCAAGTGGTTGTCTAGCAACGGATACTCCTGTGGATCCGTGCACCGCCGTCCCCACTCCGAATCCATCTTGGCAATGAGCAGAAGATAGCCGTGAAAACCAACGTCCGAAAGCGCTGGGTGCGCATTCGTCGACGCCGTGCGGGTCATGATTGAGATCTCCAGGAATGGTGAAAGATTCCGGCAAGCCCGACGGTAAGCTCAGAACGTGCTGGATCCTCGCAGGCCGATGTTGTGTCCACATCGCTGAAGAGAGCGGCAGGCTTAAGCTGTTCCGTCGCGCGGAAATGGCGAGCCAATGCGACACGTATGTCGTGCTTCGCATGAGAATGATCGGATTTCGGATACCTGGCGTTTTCAGAAACAAGTGCTCTCTCGCCATCGCCGTGATTTCCTTCGCCTGAGCTCTCAGTCGTGTTGCGAGCGGCGGCCCCTACCTGTTGTCGCATAGGGGCTTGCGAACCGACGGCCATCTTTTTGAAACGAGCAAGGAGGCCGCGCAGGACTTCGTCAAGCCCGTCCGCGCGGTTCTCATTGAGGGGTTTGTACGCAAGGTTGGCGAGCCATGACTCGTCCCGAGACAGGGCTCGACAGAGGTCCCAATGTGAATCGCGATAGGCTGAGAGGCCACGGTCGTCAGCCTCGCCGAATGCGCTGAACGATGCTTGGGTGAACGCGAGCAACTTCTTTGCAAGAGGCTCGGCCTTGTCCAGCGCCCCTTCCGTCTGCACCACCCACGGTCCCATCTGCGAGGCCAACTCGGCGCGCAGTTGCCGCATTTCGGCAGCGATGTCGTCTGGCGGCAGATCCTGCAATCGCCGGAGAACCTCACGAATCAGCTCTGCCCCGCTCAGTGGGGTCGCGGCACCATTCACGCTGCGTCTCCCTCATCATCTATTCGTCGCCAGAGGCGTGGAGCTTTATCGCAATTATGCGGAAACTGACTTATCCGGTCATTAATGTATCCCCCCAGTGTCACCGGATTAGCCTCCTTCGCTACCTGTTCCTTCGCCAGAAGCCCTTCGGCAACAATCTCACTGGCGACATCTGAGGTCCTCTTCTCCATGAGCATCCACAATGCATTGACAACCTCTCGGCCGTGCACAGACAGAATCAGCAGAAGTGAGGCCATAGGCTCCACGGTCAGCTTCTTCGTATACTTCTTCCTCTTGCTTTCCTGGCCGCAGTCGTCTCCAAAGAGTTTGATCACTCTCCAGATCGCTTGCTGAACCATCTCGGCGCGTTTTCCCTTAACAGGATCCTGTGGGTCTCGATGTGCGAGGAAATCCCTGCAACGGCTTGCGGCCGTCGGGGCGGCGTCGCGAGAGGCTCTCCGTCTAGCCGGTTTTGCAAATAACCCCGTGACATATGCAGCGGCCCGATGAAGCGCTGTGAGTCTACCTGCTATTATGTCAGGTTCGGCGTTTCGTAACGCGTGCGCTGCGTTCGAGGCGTCGAAAAGATACTGCGACACTAACGTAACCAGGAGGGCGTCGGAGCCAATTCGGGCGTGCTCGGCCAAGCTGTGGAGCGCCTGCGCGCGAACTGGACAAGGACCTTGGAGAGGCTTACCGCATGCGCCTATCTGCACCCTCCCACCGTTGGCCAAGCTACGGAGCTTTCCGTCGAGTTCCTCATCCGGCTCGAACAGGGCCTGCGAAACAGGCGGTGTTGTCGGTTTCCAGGACTTGAGCTTCTTCTTGCCGCCGAATACTTCGACAAATTCAAAACCATTATCGTCGCTGTCATCGTGCGCCACCAGGTCGTCCACCTGCGTCTCGACAAGCGCGATCCCTAAATCGCCACGAAGCGTTTTGAACTGATCGTTGCCTTCTCCGCGATAGTAGATCCAGATCTTGTTGTTTTTGACCGTCAGGTCGAAGTCCCGGGATTCCAAGAGGTGCTCGCCACTCTTTAGTGGGCGGAACTTCTGCCGGTCCCATGCCTGAAGTGAATCGCAGAGGCGCAGGAGAAAGGCCAACGCAAGCGGAGTCTGTCCCGAGCTAGAGTCTAGAGCGATGTTGAGCCGTGAAATGAAGTCTGTTATCCAACTTCCCGACGAACGTTCCGATTGCTTAGCATTCGAAGAATCGCCTTTTACGTAGCTCCGAGGATCGATATTGTGCAAGGCCATGGCGGACGCGGCTGCGTAGATCGTTTTCGGGCAAACCCATTGAGAAGGAGTGGTGCTTGCGAGCCACTGGAACTCATTCTCGGCCAGCCGCTGCACTGTTGTGCGGTTCTTCTGCGCGTCAACCAGCTGCTGGAGGTGGTTCGCGTAGGCACACCACGATCGCAGCAGTATGAGTGCGCTGGCCACGCCGTGATCTGGATACTGAGCGCCAAACCTGTTCGGATGGCCTTCCGTGAATTTGTAATAATCTTTAATTGTATTAGATCCAGTCCATACGCCTGCGTGCTTTGTACGTGGCTCAAGGACCGCCCATGCCGTCCTAGGTTGCTTCTTCAGCGTAGAGCAGAACGGTAGATGCGAAATACGCGAGAAACCGATCAGCTCTGGGTATCTAGCATTGATCTCCTCACTCAAGAGACTATGCCGTTTTTGAAAACTCGTATCCTGACTTTGTCTACGACTCCTGGCCAGAGGGTACTTGAGAGTCCTTTCGAGTTCCGCGACCACCTGCACGTATGACGGGCCGTCGCTCCCTGCCCCACTTGCGACGAACTGTTCATTCTCAATGATGTAGCCCACGTCGTGAGCCAACGCTGCCGCCAGCCATCTGAGGCGAAACTCCTGAACAGAGTCCGTTTCTCGATCGCAGTCGTTATCGATCTCGCCGATGACTGCCTGATGGATGCGCTCGCACTTGTCAAACAAATACAGTCCCAGCAGGTACGTCTTCAGTTGATGAGCCACATGGTCGCGGTAGCCACGATGAAATACCCCGCCCGCCTGATACTCTGCAAGAAGCCCCAGCCACGGGTAGGGACCCATCTGCGGGTGTGCGTGCCAGTGCTTCTCCAAGAAACTCTCAGCCTTCTGGAAATCGTGGCCCAGCCCTCCCCCTAGGATCAGTAGCATGTCATCTATGAGTCTTTTCCTGCCCGATGGTCCCTGGTAATCCTCGTGGACACAAAGGGCCTTGCCTGCCCCGCTGCGTTCGCTTCCCGCCGTCTCCCAGATCCATTGCATCAGCTCGAAATTCACGCCGAACAGGGCGTACGGCGTCCCCCTAGAATCTTCCACGAGCGTGTATCGCATCGTCGACGGTCCTTCTCTTGTTAACGTAGGTGCAGGGCCGGCCGAGCGTGTGAAGAGTCCCGCACCGCCGCTGCTCTCCCAAGGAGATCATGCACCAACAAGAAACATCACGGGCAATGCTGGCCAGGCTGCCAGCGGCACCAACTTACCAAGCCAGCCCATTGCCCGCAAGCGCCAATTTCGCATTTCTTGCGAGATCGGAAGGCCACTGTCTCGGGGGGGGCAGAGTCGCGGCACAGCCCCGTTGCTTCCCTCGTAGCCACCAAAGGTCCACGACGACCCGTCGTCACTCCGGTCCGTAGCTCAACTGCGCCCATAACCCTAGCTCCATTGGTCAACAGCACTTACGCTACTAGGGGCGACACGGCCGGTCGCGCATTTGCGACATCGGGCTCGCCTTGCATGCCCCCGCCAGAAACGGCGATAGGCGTCGGCCGAGGGTATCGCAGTCGGGGAACGTGCCAACACCCCGACAGGTTATCCGAACGATCGGGATCCCATGATGCGGTCCAGCTACGCGCCGTCAAGGTGGCTCACAACGTCGTTTCACGGCAGATGCCGCTAGTCACTGCAACATAAGCGGCCTTATCAGCCCTCTGGGGTGGCGCCACCGCAACAGAAGTCCCGCTATCACCTGCACTTCGGCGGCTCAGGGGCCGGCCGAAGCCCGGCGGCCTGGGGCCAGGCCACGTTTCTGGCGGTACGTACACGCCCAGCAGCGGCCGTGCCGGGGCGGCTGGGGCCAGCCGCAGACCGGGCAGGCGTCGGCCTGGCGCGGGCGCAGCAACCCGGCCGCAATTGCGGGGTGCTCCGTTTGGCGGCCCGAGGGCCGCTCTGGCCGGGTGGCCCAGCGATCCGTGGATGCCCGTCGTGAGGCCCATCCAGGCCCGAAAGTGGCACGCGACGGCCGGTGCTGTGTCAGACGAATGACGCACGGCGGTGCTGTGTCAGAAATGTGACGCACGGCGGTGTCGGCGGGAAGTTTTTGTGACATAATGGCAAAAATCGGCCCGGAAGGATCTTGACGTGAAGGCCGGTGTGACATTATCGTACCCACGTTGAAATCCCGTGTCGCACCTCCAGCAGCCTTGACGCACACGTTCGCAGGTACGACACGACGGCCCGAACATCTGCTCGGCTAGTGCCGCGGAGTGAAAAGGAGAAGGCCGACGGGGCTTTTGCGCCGCCGGTGTGGAAATTCGCGAGGGCCCGGCCCCTGCGAAGCGGTGGCGGTGCGCCTGTGGCGCCTGCCGGCGCCTCAACTTTGGTGAATACTGTCTTCGAGCGACACGGAGGACCTGTCATGCTCGGGAAACGATCCGGAATCTGGGTGGTAGCCACGTGGGCAATCGTATCGGCGGTCTGGCCGGCGCGGGCGGTCGAACCGGTCACTTCCGAGCCGTTCACGGCGGTGGAGGTCCAACGCTACACGGACCTGGACGTCAAGAAGATCCAGGAGTTGACCAACGAGGATCTGGCCGACTACGTCCGGCTGCGGGCCAGGGACCTCGCGCTGCGTCCCGAGCGTCCTCGCCCGGGCGACGAGATCGGGCACTACGCGATGCAGGCGTTGGGTCAGCCCTACCGGATCAAATCGTGGCGGCACGACCTGACCGAGGTCGATTGCGTCACGTTCCAGGAGCGGTGCATCGCCCTGGCGCTGGCGGTCGACTGGCGCTCCTACCACCTGCTGACCGACCGGATCCGGCACAAGGACGGCGATGCGCGGTTCGCCGCCCGCAATGTCTACCCGCTGGCCGACTGGGTGCCGAGCAACGCGTGGCTCTTCGAGGACGTCACCGCCAAGCTGGGCGTGCCGGCGGCGACGTTCGATCTCGAGGTCGAACGCCGCAAACGGGCGCTTGCCGACATTCGGGCCGGCTACGTGGCCCCGGCCGAGGTCAACGTCGAGACGGTTCCCGAGGTCGAGTGGCTCAGCCAGACGTATGTGGCCAGTGAGCACATCTACGACGCCCTGCCCGCGCTTCGGACGGGCGATCTGGCGTTCGTGATTCATGCCCGCCGGCTGCCCGGCCGGCCGCTCAAGCAGTTCTGCGACCACGTCGGGATCCTCGTGCGGGATGAGTCGGATCTGGTGACGTTCGTGCATGCGGCGCCGCCGCAGGTGCGGCAGGAATACATGCTGAACTTCCTCGAACGTTGCCCGTGGGTCAGCGGCTTCAAGTTCCTGCGGCTGCGGGACAACGCCCGCGAGCTGGTCACCGCCGAACTCGAGCGGACCGGTGCTGGCAAATCCGTCCCTGCCCCGGCCGACCAGGACAGCACGAATCGGACCCTGCGGCAGTCGCGGGGGCTCGAGCTGCGCGCGGTGGACAAGCAGTAGATCGGCAAGAGAGCCTGTGAACCGGGAATCGGGTGATGACGAGACACGAGACCGCATCGGTTGGCTGCTGCGAAAGCTCCAGCCTTGTATCGATACGATCCGAGGAGAACGCCATGTCATTGGATAGCCGTCGTAGTCGTTGGAATGTGACCTCCTGGATTCCGCGGGCGCGCCTGGGCGGCGGGGCCGGCTCTGGCCGGGCTGCACTGGTCGCCGTCTGTGCGCTGGCAGCGCTCATCGCATCGGTGCGCGCCGTGCGTGCGGGTGTCTGTTATGGCGACCATGCCTGCGGCTCGGGCTGCTGCGACCGGGAATGGTGTCCGACGGACGCGTGCGATCCGAACCTGTGCCCGCTGACGGCGTGTGACCACAGCCTTTGCGCCGGCTTGGCCGACAGCGACACCGACGGGGTAAACGATGTGTGCGACAACTGCCCGCATCCACCGAATGGGTACAACCCCGACCAGGAGGATATGGACTTAGACGGCGTCGGAGATGTCTGTGATAATTGTCCGGGCATCACGAATCCCGACCAGGCGGATTGTGACGGCAACGGCGTGGGCGATCTTTGCGACACGCAGCCTGACTTTGATGGCGACGGTGTTCCGGACGATTGTGACAACTGCGTCGAAGAGCCCAATGGGCCGCTGGACGGCCCGGATATCCAGGCGGATGCCGATACCGACGGCGTCGGCGATGCCTGCGACAACTGTCCAAACGATGAGAACCCGTACCAGGAAGACCAGGACTACGACGAGTTCGGTGACATCTGCGACACGTGCCCGACGCGGTTCAACACAAACATCGTGGCTACGGATTTTGACGGTGACGGATTAACGGAAAGTGAGGGCGAGGGCGAAGGCGAGCAGTACGACCAGGATTATGATCACGTTGGCGACGCCTGCGACAACTGTCCGAAGAACTACAACCCCGGGCAGGGGGACTGGGACGGCGACGGCGTCGGCGACGCCTGCGACAACTGTTACTGGGTTCCGAATCCATGGCAGCATGACTGTGACGGAGACGGGTACGGCGATGCCTGCGATTCGGATCTTGATCTCGATCAGGACGGCGTCGCGGACGTGTGCGACCGTTGTCCGCCGAGCGGTACCTGCCATGTGGACAACTGCCCCCGCGTGTCCAACGCCGCACAGTGGGACAGCGACGGCGACGAGATCGGTGACGCGTGTGACCCCGACGCCACGGACGCCGACGCCGACGGCGTGGACGACGCGTACGACAACTGTCTGGGCACGCCGAACACCGACCAGAGTGACCGTGATGCCGATGGCCTCGGCGATGCCTGCGACAATTGCGCGGATATCCATCGGATCGCCTGCCCGTCCGGCGTGTGCGACCCGGATCAGGCGGATGAGGATTCCGACGGCGTCGGTGATCTGTGTGACAACTGTGACCCCACACTGTATTGCCCGGGCGCTGCGAGCGCCTGCGCGAATCCGGGCCAGGAAGACTGCGATACCGACGGTGAGGGCGATGCCTGCGAGGATTCTGCCGCGGACCCGAACGACCAGCCGGACGACGACGTCGACGGCATTGCCGATGTGTGCGACAACTGCCCGCCGCTGACACGCTGCCCTGGCGACTCCGCGGCGTGTGCCAACGCCGATCAGGCCGACATGGATGGCGACGGCGTCGGCGACGCGTGCGATAACTGTCCCACGACTCCCAATGGCGAACACGACCTCGATAACCAAAGCGATACCGACGACGACGGGATCGGTGACGCCTGCGAGGTGGATGTGGACGTCGATTCAGACAATAACGAAGGAAGGGCTTCGAGTTTTGCGCAGTCTCCCGCCGAGGACCTGATCGAGCATGCGACGGGCGTGGTCGGCAAGGTCGTGCTCGTCAACGACGACGACGACAACAACAACGACACACCTGACATGGACGACGTCGGCCAGGTGATCGGCGAAGACGATCTCGTGCCGTTCTGGGTGAAGATCCAGCCGTGCGATACGGTCACCGGCTCGAGTGTTGCGTACAGCATCACGTACGATGACACCTGGATCCGCCTGTATCAGTACGCGGATCGGCAAGGACCGATTGCGACAGGTTTCAATGACACTTACAACACGAATGGCGATCCGAAGCGATTCTGGATTGAGGCGCTCAGGTACGGTACGGACGACGATGTCGATTCGATGCAGGCACTGGATGGCGTGACGATCAAAGTCGAAGCCAGCTTCAATGGCTGTAACAGCGTGTTAACCAAGGATATTATCCATGTGACACCGGTGTCGCGTGCCGCCTGCGCACGCAACGGTGCGGTCCCCTACGGCGAGGACTGTGCAACCGCAGAATGGGTCGTCGGCGGTTGCGTCAACGTCGACTCGCGAGGCAACATCCATCATCGGATCAGTCACCTGAACCTCAACACGGCGATGGGTTTCGGGCCGCCGGATCTGCCGCCGCGCAAGCTCGACCCCGCGTTGAGTTCGGCGCCGATGGTCTCCGGGGCGGTGGCCCATTACCAGGGACTCAGCCGCTTTGCGGAACGGACCACGCATCGCGACGTCATGGACTTGGTGACGGGCCGGCCGCTGGTACAGGAGACTGACTTCGAACTGCCGTTCGGCGGCGCGGTATTCCGGCATATCCGTACCTATTCCGAGACGGTCGGCGCCTACGACCGATGGGAGGCGGGCACGGGCGGTCTGCTCGATCCCGAGTATTCACAGGAGTACCACTACTGGGATTGGAACGGCATGAACTGGATGATGAGCGAGAACCCGATTCTGCTCATCGATTCGAAGCACTGCTGGCAGGATGCCCGGGTGTGCTATTTCATTCCGGATGCCCACCACGCCATCCCGTTCGTTTTCGACGCGAACACGAGCAGTTATGTCGCACCGCCGTGGTTCGATGGCATCCTTGGCCATGACGGCCAGCTCGATGAAAGCACAGGGGCCTGGATTACCCGCCCGAGCGAGTTCTACGTCTGGCTGCACCGCCGCAGCATCAAGTACACGTTCGAGGCGCACTACGAGGACGTTTCCGACGCCGATCACGCGGCCGCCGAGGACAACTGTCTAACCTGGCTCTACCCCGATACGAATCCCCCATATTATGGCAGTTTCAACTGGGCGAGCCCGCCGGACTGGTCGAGTCTCCAGGGGACGCCGCACTACGGGATCGTCACGCGGATCGACGACCAATACGGCAACCGCGCCGAGTACAGCTACTGCACCGCCGGGCCAGCATGGGACTGCAACTACCCCGAGGGGCCGAACACAGGCTGCGGCCAGTCGTGGCCGATCGGCTGCGTCGAATGCTGCATGGAGTGCAATCGCAAGGGCCAGCTCCGGTCGATCAAACTCAAGACCGGCTGCAGCGGCGCGACATGCTCTGGGGAAACGGTCTGGACGTTGCTCTACACGCACCGTGAGTTTGGCCTCGACGCCGGCGCACTGTGCCCGACCAACAGTTGGGACGACGACGTGCCCGATGGCGTGCCCCCGGGCGCAAGCCTGACGCATCAGCACATGCTGCATTCGATTCACGTCTATGAAGGCGACGTTGACTGGCTGGGTGATACGCCGTGCCCGACGTTGAGCTACCGGGATTTCATCTACGCCGAGACGCTCGAGGACGTCGATGCGCTTCGCCATCCGAACCTGCCCGATGGATGGGTAATCGAAGCCCGCTACCTGTATGACGAGGCCGTCGAGCTGGACCCTGGCGGGCCGAGCATCGTGCCCCGGATCGCCTACCTCTATGCCAATAGCATCAACAGCGGCGTGATCCAATCGACGACCGGTGGCCACCTGCTCAAGACAGTCGTGACGCGTCAGCACGACAGCGAGACTGATTCGGAATATCAGCTTTATCGATACCGGGATGGCCGGAGCGTTGCACACCATCAGTTGCTCGCCGCGATCTACGAGAAGAAGCGGGTCGCGATGCTGGCCGGCACATCGACGGGCGGCCTCTATGAGGCCGAAGTCAATGAGCTTCTCAATACGGCATCCATCGACGATGCAAGCTGGTCCCTGGCGCTGGGCGCGGATGTCGCGTGGACTCAGAGCGGGGGATTGATTGATTCATTGGGCGCGGTACTCGACGTTCCTGCCGAACACATACTCGAGCCGATCGTCCTGCCGTTCACATCGATGACCGAACGCGGCCAGGTGGAAAGCGCCAAATATTCCTATTATCTCATCCGTGTCTTTCCGGAAAACTGGAGCGAATTCGGCCCCAACATCTCGGGTGGGCACTTGGGCGACAACTTCGTCGATCTGTGGCCGACGATCTTCCGGTTTCCGTACAAGGTTCCGGTCGAGGCCACGCCTACCGTTGCGAGCTGGAAGAGTCTCTCGCTCGATACGACCGTCCACGCGATGTTCATCGACGAACACGGCGCCGTGACGGATAATCGATTGCCGTACATCCAGACGAGTTACGGATATTACTTCCTGAAGAGCCGGCGGTGTGTTGAGATGAATGCGGCGGGGCTCATCCTGCGCGATCGAACGTGGTCGTACGAAGAGGATGATACCGGCGCGCTGGTCGCAGCGGTGGGCTATCAGGCTGAGCACGAGTACGACTGTTATGGCCGGATCATGCAGAAGAAGACTACCGGCGCGACGGCCAGCGCCGATCCCGACAACGAAGGCCTGATCTACACGTTCGCCTATTTCGAGGACGGGACGCAAGAGGATCCCTGCACCTGCGATCCCCTCCGTTGCAGCCTCATCGGTGAACTCGCGGCGGTCAGGATTCAGAAGGGCGCGAACGGCACGCCGTACAATGTCGAGTGCTACACGCGGCATCCGGACCGACCAGAGCTGATCACGGAGGTCAAACGCTATCCGACGCCCTGGACTGGCGAGGGCGCAGAGCCTGACGCGGAGGTCGTCCAGACAATCTACGCGTTCGAATCGTCGCCGCCGGGTCCGGATGACCTGATTATCGGCAAGGCCGTCGTGCGCGAGCACAGCGTGGATGGTGCCCCGACGGTCACGTATGACGTGCAGAAGGAATACTATGACGACCACGGCAGCGTGAAGTTCACCGCCGCCGGCGTCTTCACGGCCGCTCAGGGGGCGTTTGACGGGACCTGGAATTCGCTCAACACGGCTCTGACGGCGCAACTGTGTTTCGTCAACTGGACCAAGTACGATTACGATTTCCGCGACCCGCTGGGCCCGGACTACCCGGATCTCGGCCGGCCGATGGTCCAGGTTGTCGATGCCGATACTGCAACGCTCGAGGAGACGCCGCCGACCGGCTTCGAACGCGCGGCTTCCGCGGGCAACGATGCGCTCGCGCTGACAACGAGCTACATGTATGATCCGATCTACGGGCTGACCGGGACCATCTTCCCCGACGGGCGCCAACTCCGCATCGCGTATGTGAAAAGAAGCACGACCATCCTGGATCAATGGATCTTCAACGATCTCGTCGAGGTCTCCGGCACGTGGGTCGCCAAGTCGCCGGGCAAGATCAACAGCTTCGACCAGGGCGTTCTCACCTCGTCGCTCGAGGTGCAATACGACACGATCGTCGACGAGCCGGACGGCTTCAGCGATACGTATACCGTCCTGGCGGATCTGACGCCCGAGTATGACGTGTGGGGACGGGTCATCAGTGTTACGCGATCCCACGACGCGGACGGCGATGGCGAAGCCGATCAGTCGCTGCAATCGCGTATCAGCTATGACGGGTTCGGCAACATCGCCCGGCAGGAAGCCCCGGACGGCACGGTGACGCGGCATGTGTACGACTTCCGCGGCCGGTTGTGGAAGACCTATCAGGGCACGAGCGACGTTCACGAGGTGTGGGGTACGTCCGGCGGGCCGTGCGCGACACACACGTGCAATGACAACCTCCTGCTGATCGCGAAGTACTTCTACGGCAACGGCGTGACCGACGCCGGCAAGCTCATACAGGAGCGCCGCTACAGCGACAGGCCGGAGAATCAGTACTTCTTCGTCGAGGGAGACTGGGACTGGTATTGGGATCAGACCCAGAACAACGGCGAAGGCTGCTTCTGGGATCCCGACGGCGGCGGTGGGGCCGGTGCCTGCGTCTTCCTGGCCGAAGATTCGATGGGCCGCCTCGTCAACCACTACTACGACTGGCGGATGCGCGACGTCTGGGTCGAGGAGGTCGATTCGGACGGCGACTCGCGGCGCAATACGCTGACGTGGTACGACAACCTCGACCGCGTGCGGCTGGTGGTTGAATACGGCGGCGGTCTGCCCAGTTCGCTGCCCATGGATCCGACGTCAACGACGCCGGACGCGCCGGTGCCGATTGACGACGACGTCGACGCGAACAGCAACGGCGTCGCTGACGCGATCGACGCCCTGTTCTCGGCCACGCCGAGGCCGCTGTCCGTCACGGAAACCCGCTACAACGGCATCGGCCAGCCGTGCGAGGTGCGGAGCTATGGGTGGTTCGATGGCGATGTCGAGTACACAGCCACGCAGACCGAGTACGACCACGCGGACCGGCCGACGATGGTCCGCTCGCCGAACGCGGCCGAGCAGCATTACGAGTACGACGCGAAGGGTCGGCAGGTCCTGAACTGGACCGAGGCCGACTCGCTGGAGATCGCCAAGACGCACACGACGTTCGACGACGGCGACCGTCCGACCGAGACGGTGCACTACGAGCGCCGTCACGATCAACTCGCCGACTCCACACTCGATGCCAGCAACGGCATACTGACCTATGCGCACACCTGGTACGACGACGCCGGGCGGGTCACGACGACGGCCAACTACGGCACGAACGCCACGACGTACACGAACGGCACCGCGCCGATGCGCGGAGCCGAGCCGGAAGATGTCGATACGACCGGCGCCACCTTGATCACGCAGTACGACTACGACGAGGAAGGTCGGCAACAGAGGGTCTGGCACCCGGATGGAACCGTCACCGAATACGAATACGACGGCCTCGGCCGCACGCTGCTGGTGACGGAGAACGCCGGCGGCGATGCAACCGATCCGCCGCGCCGCACGGCCTACAAGTACGACAACGGCAGCGGTACAAATGAACCGACCGGCCAGTTGATCGCCATGGCGGCCGTGCTGCCGGAATCTGGAGCCACGACGTGGTCGGCGATCACCTGGGGCGACGGTAGCGCCGTCCAGGTTACGACGTTCGAGTACGGCGCTGACGTCGTCGGCCGAAACTGGACCGCGCCGGCCTACGACAGCGGCTGGGCCATTGCGCCTACCGTCGAGAGCCGGCACAACGGCTGGATCAAACGGGTGCACGTCCCTCGCGGCGGCGGCAAGAGCATACTCGAGTTCACCTACTACTCCGACGGCTCGGTGGCGTCGCGGGCCACGGGCACCATCGATGACGCGACCGGCCTGCTGGTTCCGAATTCGACGTTGTACTACGCCTATGACGACGCCGGGCGGCTGACGGATGTGTACATCGACGACTCGGCGTACTATGACCCGACCGGCAACGGCGAGCCGGACTGGGCGGCGGGGCTGCGGGTTCATCATGTCCAGTACACGTATCACGACGACGGCCAGCCCGACACGGTCACGGCGTACAGTTGCGCCAGCGGCAGCCCACAGATCGTCGCTCAGAACACGTTTACCTATAACGACTTGCGCGACCTGACGGGCGAAGCGCAGGCCCACCTGGGCACCGTGGGAACCGGCACGCCGAGCGTGGCGTACGACTGGGCGTTCAGCCCGCTGGCCGAGCACAACTTCCACCGGCTGACCGGCATCACGTACCCGGCCCGGCAGGGCCAGAGCAGTGGCCGCACGATTGGGCTCCATTACGACGATCCGGACGCTTCGGGCTATGGCGACCCGGGAACCGTGGATGATCCCGGCGCGTTGAACAGCCAATTGGGTCGGGTAACGCGCCTGACAGACGGGGCGACCGGTCCAGATTTCGCAAAGTTCAGCTATGCCGGCGCCGGCCGGCGGGTCGCTCGGACGTTCGGCGGCGGGACCGTCGCGCAGAGCGTCGCCGGCGGCAGTGGGTACACCGGCCTGGACCGCTTCGGCCGCGTGATCGACCTGAATTACACCGGCGGCACCGGCATGCCGCAGCGGTTCGTTTACGGCTACGACGCCGCGGGGAATCGGGCGTACGCCCAGATCACCCAAGGGACAAACACGGCCCGATCCTACCTGTATCTCTATGACGCGCTG
>JAFGKA010000373.1 GCA_016928855.1 Phycisphaerae bacterium | reverse complement strand
GCCTGGTGGGGCGAGGGCGATGAGAAGATCTACGTGGACGGCGAGACGTTCCCGAGCCACTTCGGCACGGGCACCGAGGACTACTACGGTTACGCCTGGTGCAACAATCAACTGTTCGTCCACGCGTATCATAACCAGGCGCGGTGCGACGGGCCGGGCAACTACGGCCACACGAGTGTGAATCGTTGGCATATTCTGGATCGAATTCCGTTCACCCGTGATTTCCGCTTCGATATGGAACTCTGGCATTGGGACGCGGACTGCACGGTGGACATGAGCGTGACCGCCTACTGGTACGCGCGGCCCGGCGCCACGGCGACATTCGCGGCGATCCAGGCAGCAGACCTCGAGCTTGAGATCATGCCGGCGTACACACCGGTCCGCGTCGAGGGCGCGATCGAAGGCGAGGAGATGACGGTCGTTGAGAAGGTGGGCCCGGCCGATCCGCAGGATGTCAATAGATGCAGCAACGATCAGCATCTGTGGTGGCGTCCACAGAAGGACGGCGCGGAGCTTACGCTGCGTTTCAACGTGGCTGAGGCCGGCACGTATCGCGTGCTCGGCCGGTTTGTGACGGCGCGTGACTACGGGATCGTGCAGCTCGCCATCAACAGCAAGAAGGCCGGTGAGCCGATCGACCTGTACAGCCCGCACGTCGTCGTCAAGGATGAGATGAACCTCGGCACGTTCGAACTGAAGGCCGGCCAGAATGAGCTGAAGGTCAAGACGGTCGGCGCCAACGAGAAAGCGGACAAGGCGCACATGTTCGGCCTGGACTACCTCCGGCTCGAACCGGCGAAGTAGGCGGGCGTGCGGCCGGTTGCTGCCGCCGAAGCATGCCGCAGAAGGGAGAATGCGCGTGTCCAGTATCAGCCTTTGGATGTACGCTCCTTACCTGTTGTTGATGGCAGCATCGCTGTTTCTCGGTGTGTGGCTGTTCGTGATGGCTTCCCGGTTCCGCTCGGCGGCGCTGTGGTGGTTGTTTGTGCTGCTCGGCCCATGGCCAATTGTTGCCGTCATCGCGAGGCAGCTTCTTCACGTAGTCATAGTGATCCATTGGCCCCCCACGGCAAGCGGTTCAGGGTACTGGGTGCTTAACGCTCTCGCGTCCGGCGGCAGTTTCCTCGCCACCTTCCTGCTGCAGTGCGTGGTTGTGACGAAGATCGTGGCGATGGTGAAAACGGGACGGTCGCAGGCTGAACCGATCTGTCCGCGATGCGGGTATAATCTGACCGGCCTGGAGCAGGACCGGTGTCCGGAGTGTGGAACGGCGTTCTCGTGCGAAGTGCGGTACATTACGCGGCCGGTGTGAGACAACAATGGCAACACGACGCGAATCGATGGACGAGCGGAAGAAGCGGGCGTGGGCGATCCTGCGCGAGCTGACGAAGCTGTATCCGGAATGCACGTGTGCTTTGCATCATGATAGCGCGCTGAAGCTGCTGTTGGCGACGATTTTGTCCGCGCAATCGACCGACGAGATGGTCAATCGGATCACGCCGACGCTGTTCTCGCAGTATCCGACGGCGGCGTCGCTGGCCGAGGCGCCGACAGCGGAGATCGAGCGCGTCATCAAGCCGACCGGCTTCTTCCGGCAGAAGACCAAGTCGATCCAGGGCGCCTGCCGCAAGATCGTCGACGAGCATGGCGGCGAGGTGCCGGACACGATGGAGGCCCTGACGTCGCTGCCCGGCGTCGCCCGCAAGACCGCCAACGTTGTGTTGGGCACGTGGTTCAACAAGAACCTCGGCGTTGTCGTCGATACGCACGTCGGTCGGCTCGCACAGCGGATGGGCCTGACCTGGACCGGCCGCGACGCCAAAGATGCGGTCCGGATCGAGCAGGACCTGATGCAGCTCGTGCCCCAGAAGCAGTGGACGCATTTCGCGCATGCGATGGTCTGGCACGGACGGCGTATCTGCACGGCACGCAAGCCGGATTGCGCCGCGTGCACGCTCGCGAAGCTCTGTCCGTCCGCGTTCACCTTTGAAACGGCCACGAGCAAGGCGCCGAAGAGGGCCATCGCTTCGGCAAAACAAAAAGCGACGCCCCGCAAGGGATAGCCCCATGCACATCGATGTGCCCTGCTGTATCATCGTTCCGTTGATTGTGGTCGGCGGCGTTGTGCTCGTGCGCGGCAATCGCTTGCCCCGTCGTCGTGAAGGTTGGGGCGACGATGCGATGACGGTGTCCTGTTGTCCTCGGTGTGGTCATACGGTGGTTGGCCGGCCGGGCGCACGATTCTGCCCGCAGTGCGGCGCGCCGCTGGATGTCTGAGCGTGTGTCGCACAGACTGTCTGTGAATCTCCCGTTCCGTATCCGTTGTCGATCATTGAGGCCGATAGACCGGTAATCGCCGCGCACGGACGGCGCTGCGCCGCGTGCGGTGATGGGCGTCGAGTGGCGTTGTGGCATCGGCGGCGCAGGGGGGTGTGGATTCCGTTTGACCGTTTCCGGGGCATATCGTACGTATCTGGCGGGTACGTTTGTCACCCTCGAGTGGGCAAACCGCCGGTAACGGCGGGACGCAAAGCCACGAGTCCGCGAGGGAGCGGATTGTCGGGC
>JAFGKA010000372.1 GCA_016928855.1 Phycisphaerae bacterium | reverse complement strand
GCTGACGGAGATCCGGGCCGCCGACAATAGCACGGTGCTGGCGCGGTATAGGTACGATGCGCTCGGCCGGCGGGTCATGTTCGAGGATCCGGTCGCCGGCACGTTGACGCGGTACTATTACGATGGCCAGAGCGTCATCGAGGAACGCGATGGCGGCGATGCGCGGCTGCGATACCACGTCAACGGGGCCCAGTACATCGACGAGCGGGTGGCGACGTACGCCGAAGCGCCCGCCGCGACGGGCCGCGAATTCGGGGCGGCGGCCGGCGGCGCGTTCACGTATTACCTGCTCGACGAGCAGTTTTCGGTCATCGGCACGGGCAACGCCGACGGTTCGGTGATCGAGCGGCTGAACTACTCGGCGAACGGGGATTTTGCGGTTGGCAGCACGGGGCCGACGACGTGGGTGGATGGCGATTCGGACGGCGACGGCGACGTGGATCTGAGTGATTTCGGGGCGTTCAGCCAGTGCTTCAACGGCCCGAACCGCGTGCCGGCCGGCGCGGCCTGCGGCGATTCCGACCTCGACGATGACAACGACGTCGATCTGAGCGATTTTGGCGTCTTCAGCCAATGTTTCAACGGCCCGAACCGGCCGCCGGCCAGTCCGGACTGCGTGCACGGTCTGACGACCTGGATCGACGGCGACGCCGACGGCGATGGCGACGTTGATCTGTCGGATTTCGGGGCGTTCAGCCAGTGCTTCAACGGCCCGAACCGCGTGCCGGCCGGCGCGGATTGCGATGTTCCGGACGCCGATGACGACAACGACGTCGATCTGAGCGATTTCGGGGTGTTCAGCCAGTGCTTCAACGGCCCGAACCGTCCGCCGGTCAGCCCGGACTGCGTGCCGTCCAGGTCGATCACCCGAATTGCAGCTTCTGTGGCGAAGGCTACAATCAGCGAGCGAAACCGGTTTCCAGAGCAGGACGCCATGGCATGACGGTCCGGATGAAAGCGGCGGAACGGCGGCTGCAGCTTCTTGAGACGGCAGCCCAGCTTTTCGCCGAGCACGGCTATCGAGGCACGACGACCGCGATGCTGGCCAAGCGGGCCCGCATCAGCGAGCCGATCCTCTATCGCCATTTTGCCAACAAGCGGGATCTGTTCATCGCGCTGATCGAATCGGCCGGCTACCAGGTCCTGGCGACGTGGGAGGAGGCCATCCGGACGGTCGCCTCGCCCGTCGAGCAGCTCCGCGTGATCCTTCACCGCAACCCGGCGACCGGCGCGGCTGCCACGCGGGACGTGTACCGGGTTCTGTTTCAGGCATCGACCGAGTTCACCGAGCCGCAGATCCAGGACGCGATCCGGGAGCACTACGAGCGGTATCTCAGGTTCCTGTCAGGCATTGTGACGCGGGCCCAAGCGGCCGGGCAGGTGCGGACCGACCTCGACAGCGAGACACTGGCTTGGCAAATCATCCACGCCGGCATCGGGTTCGCGATGGTCCGGCCGCTTGGCATCGGCGATCATGGCAGCGACGCTTTCATCCACGAGACCATTCGGCTGATCCTGGCGATGCTCGCCCCGCCCGTTGTAGACCCGCCCGCGCTATGACCGCGACGAGACGCAGGCAGGTCAAGACCGCTCTCCTGCGGTGATGCGATCAAGACGCTGCGCAGGCGCGCCATCCGCGGGTGATCCGGGCGTCGCTCGGGGTTGGAGCGATGCGGTGTTGCCGGGTATGATGGCAGTGAAGTCTGTTGCACCGAGTGCTGCGTCCCTTTCTCGACCGAAATCGAGATACCGATTGGGGCCACCATGTGCACAAGAAAGTTTCCTGTCGTTCCGACGATCGTGATGGCTTGGGTGGGGGCATGCCTTACTTCCGGACCGCGGGCATTGGCCCAGTCCACGGACGCGCCGGAGCCATCCGTGTCCGGGCAAGTGATCGGCTACTTCGGCGCAGGCGTCGAGGGCGTTTCCGTTCAGGTCGAAACCGGTGGCGATGAGACCACGGAGGGGAACGTGCTCGGTCGCGCGGTCAGCGACGGCATGGGGGATTTCCGGATTCCATTGGCAAGCGTGCCAAGCGCCACGCTGCATATCCGCGCCCGAAAAGCCGGTTTCGTTGACTACTACGGCGAGGTTGAGTTTGAGGATGGCGATCCCGAGGCGTATGTCGCCCTGGAACTCGAAGGGGCGCAAGTCGTTTCCGGGCAGGTACTTCAGGCGTCCACCGACGTTCCTGTCGTTGGGGCTTTCGTTGCCATCGACGAACCGGAGGGCCGCTGGCACACCCGGACCGGCGAGGATGGCCGGTTTGAGCTTGGCAACGTTCCCGCAGGGCAATGGGTACTCCTCACCACGGCCGAGGGCTATGCCCGCCAGCGCATGCCGCTGCAAATCGACGCCGACACCGCCGGGATCCTGGTGCGGATGGAGGCGGAGCGGCCGATCCGCATCGTCGTGGTGGACGAATCGCGTCAGAGCGTGCCCGCCGCACAGGTCGAAATCCAGCTCCCACGTGAGTTCTTCACGGCGACCACCGATGCCGAGGGTCGCGCGGACATACACGGCATTGGCTACGTCGCGGACGAGATGCGGATTCGTGTCAATCATCCCGATTATGTCCGCATGATGGAGTTCAAGCATCACTTGCGATTCCCGCCGACCACGTCACGCCCGACGACGACACAGCCATTTGTCTACACGGTCGTTCTGCCACCGGGCGCCAAGGTTGCCGGTACGGTGCTTGACGCCACTACCGGCGAGCCGGTCTCCGGTGCCCGTCTCGTGGCAGGTGAGGTGTTCTTCGACGGCATGCCGATGGAGTGGACCCGATTCGACGGCGTCTTCGAGCTCAGCGGCGTGAGACCTGGGCCGTTCGTGCTTACCGTCCAACATCCAGAGTACGCGCCGGAGATTGTCGAGGGATCCGTTCAGGCCGGCTGGACGGCGCGGCTGTCGATTCAGCTCAAGAGGGGCGAGCCGCTGGCGGGCGTCGTTGTGGATGAGGCCGGCGATCCCGTCCATGCGGCGCGCGTTATGTGTATGCGCTGGCGGGGGCAACAGACCGTCGGCCTTCGCGTCCTCACGGGCGACGATGGCACGTTTCGATTCGAGCACGCGCCGGCCGGGCCGCTGGATTTCGAGTTCGTGGCGGCCGATGGCCGGGCCCGACGGTGGGAGATCCTGCGGGCGGGCAAGACCGACTACCGCATCGTGCTCAATGATGTCGGGCCGTCTCCGTCGCTTGAGGACGCGGCTGGTCCGGGAAACAGTGGAACCCTCAGTGTGGGCAAGCCGGCGCCTGATCTGGCGATCAAGACACTCGATGGCAAGAATATCGAATTGGCTTCGTTACGCGGTAAGTACGTTTTCGTCGATGTGTGGGCGACCTGGTGTCCGCCGTGTGTAGCGGAGATGCCTTCGCTCAAACAGCTCTACGCCGCTGTCAGGGATCGCGACGATTTTGTCATGCTCGGCATCAGTCTGGACAGGGATGCGGAGACCGTGGAGGCCTTCGTCAAGAAACAGGGCGTTGGCTGGCCGATGGTCGCCGGTCGCGACAGTGGCGCCACCGAGGTCGCGGAAACGCTCGGGGCGAAGTTCATTCCGTTCAACTTTCTCGTCGGCCCGGATGGCAACGTGCTCGCCGTGGAGATACACGGTACCCGTATGCCCGAACGCATCACAGACCTGGCGCCGGGCAAGGCACCGAACAAGTAGGACGTACGTTGGTGGGGATCAGGGATTGAACGACGCCAGTTCGCGTGCCGGTTCGCCCCAGTGCATGTGCCGGCCGCCGATCCGCATGACCAGCAGCACTTCGCCCACGTCGTCAGCGGCGCCGACGGCGTCACGGTGTGGCTGGATCACTTCTTCGGTCGCGACGACCAAGGCACCCCTGCGGATTAGGACGTGATCGCCGCGGAGGATGGCTTCGGTTCGTTTGAGCTTGGCGTTGGTGTCCTCAATCTTCTGTTGCAGTTCGAGGCGTTCTTTCTCCCATCCAATGAACTCGCGATCCTGGCGGAGCAGCCGCGCCATCGGATCATCCGTAGCCAGACGGAACTCGGCATAGGCCCTGCGGAAGCGGGCTTCGGCATATTCGAGCTTGCGGTCGAGGACGACCAGGTCCTGGCGGCATTTCTTCACCGTCTTGTCGGCCTTCTCGAGGTCGGCGACGAAGAAGACTTTCTCTACGATGTCGCCCTGCTTGAGTCGCATCAGATCGTTCTCGTCGATCGCGGTCCGATGGGCCTCGCCGCGATACGGGAAGATCTCGTTGCCATCGGCGCTGACCTGCTTGAAGTAGGCCGACGGCAGGCTGATCGGGATAAACGACCGTCGCATGAAGTCCTTCGCATAGCTGTGCCAGGAGGACTGGACCTTCAGCTCGCCGTAGACGCTTACGTCGCTCAGCCCTTCGGCGGCGGTGTACTTGAACTCATACGTGCCCGGCGAGAGGTTGAACACGCAGAACTCTTCCGGCGTGTGTTCAAGCCGGTGGCCATCGTTGCCGTACGTGTTGATCTGGTGACTGCGCGTGGGGCCGCCGTCAACCGCGACCGTGGCGCCTGGCGGTGAGAAGAACTGGAGCTGGAGCTTGCCCTGGTCGCTGTAGCCGCTCTCAAGTGGGTGGCCGCAGCCGGCAGCGAGAACCCACGTGGCGGCAATGGTGCTGACGGCTACGTAGCGGACGACAGTACGGAATCCGCGTTCCTCGGAACAGAGGCAAAACTGCACGGCTGACCTCCTTACGCATGGGTCACGGGCGACCGTCTCAAGGCAGGATTCTTCGGAGCCGGGCTCCACGCCGGCGCCGCCGGGCCCAAAGGCCCGACGTGGGGTCTACTTTACTCGGCAGCTCCGTGGTGTCAATAGCGGACTATCCGGCCGTCGGGCCTCGCCGTGGCCCTTCCGTGAGCGGGGGGCAGGCCCGCGGGCCTTCAGGCCAGAGGGTCTGCCTGTGCTCGCCGTCTCGGGCGCTCGGCCTTGGCGCAGAGAGAGTCGGGCTCCTTTTTGCCTGGGGCCTCTCCTGGGTGGTCGGCATTCCTTGCGTATCCCGGCGAACGTTCGTTGGATGAACTCCGCTTGGGCAAACAGGAGCCAGATCCCACGGCTCAGGCGAATTCCTTGGGCAGTTCGTACCCCTCGCGCCGAGGCCGCGACAGCAGCTTGTTGGCTTCGTCGTCGTTCACAAACCGTTCGGCCTTCGGGTCCCACTGGAGCTTGCGACCCAACTCGCGACAATGGTTCACCAGGTAGCAGACCGTCGTCGAGCGATGCGCGATCTCCGCGTGCGCGTTCGGTTGCTTGCGGGTCCGCATGCAGTCG
>JAFGKA010000371.1 GCA_016928855.1 Phycisphaerae bacterium | reverse complement strand
AAGCTTGCCGGCCGCATTGCCGAACAGGCGCTCGACGGCGCCGAGCTCGATCTCGTCGCCCATGGGCGTCGAGGTGCCGTGCGCGTTAATGTAATCGATGTCGCTCAGCTCGATGCCGGCGCGCTTCAAAGCCATCTGCATGCAGCGGTAGGCTCCGCTGCCGCTCTCCGACGGGGCGGTGATGTGATAGGCATCGCCGGAGAGACCGTAGCCGATCACCTCAGCGTACATCTTGGCTCCGCGCGCCTTGGCATGCTCGTAGTCCTCGAGCACCACGATTCCCGCGCCCTCGCCCATGACGAAGCCGTCGCGATCCTTGTCGTAGGGCCGCGACGCCTCAGTGGGGCGATCGTTGAAGCCGGTCGATAGGGCACGGCAGGCGGCAAAGCCCGCGAGCGCGATACGGCAAATCGGGCTTTCGGTGCCGCCGGCCACCATCACGTCCGCGTCGCCCATCGCCACCAGGCGCGCGGCATCGCCGATGGCGTGCGTGCCCGTCGAGCATGCGGTCACGACGGCGTGGTTCGGCCCCTTGAGCTGATGCTTGATCGAGACATAGCCGCCGGCGAGGTTGATGAGGCGTCCCGGTATGAAGAACGGCGACACACGCCGCGGCCCCTTCTCCTTCAACAGGATCGAGGTATCGGCGATGCCGGAAAGCCCGCCGATGCCGGAGCCGATCAAGACGCCCGTGCGCTCCTGCTCGTCGTCGGTCTTCGGCTCGAAGCCCGAGTCGGCGAGCGCCTGATCGGCCGCGGCCATGGCATAGATGATGAAGTCATCGACCTTGCGCTGCTCCTTGGGCTCCATCCAATCGTCGGGATTGAACTTGCCCTCGGCCGTCGCGCCGCGAGGAGCGAAGCAGGCGATCTGGCAGGTGATGTCGGAGACCTCGAATTCCTCGACACGGCGCGCGCCGCTCTTGCCCGCGAGGAGATTGGACCATGACTGCTCGACTCCGCACCCGACCGGAGTGACGAGACCGAGGCCCGTGATGACGACGCGGCGCATGCTGCTCAGGTCCGTGGCAGAAAGTCCCTAGACGGGGGTATGCTCAGTCTCGCGGGTATCCAGCCGCCCGACGACGCAACCGGCCAAGCTCGAGCCCACGCTGAATCCTTGCTCAGCGCGAGCCGTTTGCCGTCCATTGCCTCGACTTTGCCGAGCTGGGCCGCGTTGTCGCGCGGCTCGGTCCCGGGGGTGCCTACGTGGCTTTCCCCCGCGCAGTCCCGACGCGCCGGCTCAAGCAGCCGTCGCATTCTTCTCAAGGAACTTGACCGCGTCGCCAACTGTCAGAATGTGCTCGGCGGCGTCATCCGGAATTTCACACCCGAACTCTTCCTCGAAAGCCATAACCAGCTCAACCGTGTCCAAGCTGTCCGCACCGAGATCGTCGATGAAGCTCGCGTTCTCAGTGACCTTGTCAGCCTCGACGCCGAGATGCTCCACGACAATCTTCTTCACGCGCTCCGCGACATCGCTCATCGTCTTCCCTCGCGTCCTTGCAGCTCTTGTGTTTGCTTTAATCTATACGATCCGGTCATGGCCAGGGCTTTTCTCGAGGCGCCGGTCGAGCCCCGTTTGCAGACGGCGTCAGGGTTCGGGCCGCCCGGCAATGCATGGGCGTTGATCGTTACGGCCTTTCCTCTGGCTTCGCAGCAAAAAAACGAGGCTCGTTAACACATCTCCCCCGGCTTGGCCAGGGCCTCGAGGCCTGAATAGACGTGGCAGCCCGAATGCATATGCCGCGGGCAGGCCTATATTTTTCGGGCTCACAACATCACCATGCCGCCGTTGATATGCAACGTCTGGCCGGTCATGTAGCTGCCTTCGACACTCGCAAGGTAAAGGGCGCCGGCCGCGATATCTTCGGGCGTGCCGAAGCGCTGGGCCGGAATATGCTGCGAGATCTCCGCAACCTGCTTTTCGTTCAACGCATCCGTCATCGCCGTCTTGATGAACCCCGGCGCGATGCAGTTGGCCGTGATGCCGCGATTGGCGACCTCGCGCGCAAGAGATTTGGTCATCCCGATCATGCCGGCCTTGGAGGCTGCGTAGTTGCCCTGGCCGGGATTGCCGATCACTCCCGAGATCGACGAGATGTTGATGATGCGCCCAAAGCCGGTCTTCGAGCGCAGCATGTGGCGGGCCGCGGCGCGCATGAGCATGAAGGTCGAGGTCAGATTGACGGCGATTACGTCGTCCCACTGCTCGTCCTTCATCACCATGAACAGGTTGTCCTTGGTGAGCCCCGCATTGTTGACGAGGATATCGAGGCGCCCAAGCTTGGCCACCGCATCGTCGATGAGCTTTCCGACCGCCACCTTATCTGCGAGGTCGCACGGCACGACATGCACGCGATCACCCAGCTCTTTGGCGAGCGCCTCCAGCTTGTCGGCCTGGCGGCCTGAAATGGCAACCGTCGCGCCAGCCTTGTGAAACGCGCGCACGATGCCCGCGCCGATGCCGCCCGTGGCCCCGGTTACAAGGGCAGTCTTGCCCGTGAGATCGAACATGGGAGTCCTTTCCATCCTCGGCGGCCAGAGCGTCTT
>JAFGKA010000370.1 GCA_016928855.1 Phycisphaerae bacterium | reverse complement strand
CGGCCGGGTAGAATGTTAGGGTTGGCCCGCCACGCCCCCCCTACGGGGCATGCGCGCAAGCGTTGGACAGGTGGAAAGTTGCATACGGGCTCTTAGCAGCCATTCGAATGGAGGTCGTGCATGAAGCCATCGAGTACTTCAGTCGGCTGTCGGTTCGCCTTGATCGTCCTGGCGGCGATCTGCGTTATCGCGGACAGCAATACGCCAGCCGCCGCGGATGAGTATCGCGCGTTCTGGGTGGACGCCTGGGGATCCGGCTTCCTGAACCAGGGCGAGGTCGAGACCTTACTGGGCCAGGTCGGCAACCCGGGCAGTGGCGGGCGGATTCGCGATGCCAACTGCAACATGGTCGTCGTCCAGGTTCGCCGCCGTGCGGATGTCTGCTATCCATCCGGGATGGGTGAGCCGTACATGGGCGGCCTGACACCGTCGAACTTCAACGCGCTGCAGGCGATGATTGACGCCGCGCACGACACCACCGGCGGCAAGAAGCGGATCGAGGTTCACTGCTGGTTGGTGGCTTTCAAGACGGCCCACGGGCTGGTCTACGATCAGCATAGCGACCCCGGCGACCCCGACAACTACTGGCCCACACGCCTGGAGAGCGGCAGCGAGAACAGTGACGGCGCGTTCGACCCGGGCCATCCCATGTTTCTCGAGTACTTGACCGACGTCTGCATGGACTTGGTCAACAACTTCGACATCGACGGGATCCACTACGACTACATCCGGTTTGAGGCCAACACCGAGGGGTACAACCCCACCAGCGTCGCGCGCTACAACGAACGCTACGGCCTGACCGGTCAGCCCAGCTCAACTAGTGCCCAGTTCAAGCAGTGGCGGCGGGACCAGGTGAGTTCGGTCGTTCGCAAGGTGTATGCGAACGTTCAGAAGAGCAAACCGTGGGTCAAACAGTCCGGCTCGTTCGTGACCTGGAATCCGTCGCCGGCCTCGTCAACCCGGTCGGCGTTCATGGCGACGCGGCCGTACTATGACGTCTACTCGGATTGGGATGCCTGGATGGAAGAAGGTCTGATGGATATGGGCATTCCGATGACCTACTACAACTGGGCCAGCCTGCCAACCGATTACACGCGGTGGATGAACTTCGAGAAGGACCGCAAGTTCAACCGGCACATGATCGTCGGGCCGGGCATCTACCTGAACTCGCTTTCGAATGCGATTTCCGAAATCCTGATGACGCGGAACGCGTCGCCGGCCGGCAACTACGCCGACGGATTCTGCGGCTATTCCTATCGCGCGCCCTACAGTGGCGGCGGAACGTGGACTGGCTTTGCTCCATCGCTCCTGAGCCAGGTAACACCGACGTGGGATGACATTCCGGACATGCCGTGGAAGAGCGCTCCGACGCTGGGCCACATCATGGGTACCGTCACGCACGCCGACAGCTCCTGGGCCGACCATGCGACGGTCAGCATCACCGGTCCGGCCAGCCGCAGCATGTATGTGGACGGCACCGGCTCGTATGCGTTCATCGACCTGCCGACGGGGCTGTACACGATCACGGCCAGCAAGGCCGGCCATCCGAATGCCGTTGCTACGGCGAACGTCCAGATCGGCGTGGTGACAGGCAATATGTATGAGCGGGACCTGATTCTTGGTGGGGATGCCCCGCCGGCGATCAGCGGCGTCCAGGCGAGCGGTGTGACGAACAACGCGGCCACCATCACCTGGACCACGAATACCGAGGCCGACAGCCAGGTCCAATACGGTCTGACGACGGCGTACGGTTCGACCACGCCGCTCGATCCGACTGAGGTGACTTCGCACTCTGTCGGCCTCTCCGGCCTGAGCGCCAATACGCTCTATCATTACCGGGTCATTTCCTCCAACGCATACGGCACCACCACGTCGGGTGACTACACGTTCACGACGAGTGGGCCGCCAGCAATTTCGAACGTGCAGTCGGGCAATATTACGGCCGACGGCGCGACGATTACGTGGACCACGAACACGGCGGCAAACAGCCAGGTGCGTTATGGTCTGACCGCCGGCTACGGCAGCCAGACGCCGGTCGATCCGGCCAACGTGACCAGCCACTCGGTCACGCTCAGCGGGCTCTCGCCGAACACGCTGTACCATTACCAGGCGGTTTCGGTAAACGCATACGGCTCCGCTCAGTCGGCGGACTTCGTGTTCACGACCGCGGGACCGCCGATTATCTCCAACGTGCTCGCGGCCAGTGTCGGCGGAACCCATGCCACGATCACCTGGACGACGAGTACCCCGGCGGACAGCCAGGTTGAGTACGGCCTGACAATCGCGTACGGCTCGAGCAGCACGCTCGATCCGGCTGCGGTGACGTCGCACAGCATCGCGCTCAGCGGGCTGTTGCCCAATACGCTCTATCACTACCGGGCCCGTTCGGCGAACGCGGCTGGCACGGCATATTCCGGCGACAACACGTTCACCACGACGGCGGACGTGGCCGACATCGTGATCGACAATCTGGATCCCGGCTGGGCCAATACGTCGCCCAGTGGCTCGTGGAGCAGCGGTTCGGTCGCGGAGGTGCCCAAGATCGGTACCAACTACCTGTACTGTGGCGCCACCGGAAGCACGAGCGAATCGTCGATCACGACGAGCTGCACGTGGACGCCGGACATCCAGGCGGCTGGTTACTATGACGTGTACGTGTTCTACCAGATCGGCGCGAACCGGAACCCGGCGGCGCCATTCAAGGTGTTCTACGACGGCGGCTCCGTCACGAGCATCGAGAACCAGTATTCGTCCACGCCGAATCTGGGCGGCTGGTTCCTCGTGGGTGCGGACCTGCCGTTCCAGTTGGGCACGGCCGGGTATGTGCAGTGTGCGAACAACTCGGCGGACACACGCTACGTCAGCGCCGACGCGGCGAAGTTTGTGTACAAGACCGCCATGGCCACGCCGCCGACGATCACGGCGCATCCGACTGCCCAGGCGGTCTGCGAAGGCGATACCGCGGTCTTCACCGTGACGGCGACCGGCGAAGGCACCCTTTCGTACCAGTGGCAGAAGAACGGCGTCGACCTGACCAACGACGGGACGTATTCCGGCGTGTTCACGGCTACGTGCACCGTAACGGATGTGGATGGCGATGAGGCGGACGCGGACTACCGTTGTGTCGTCACGAACAGCGCCGGCAGTACGAATTCCAACGCCGCGGCGCTGTCGCTCAAGGCGCCGACGGTCATCACATTGCAGCCGCAGTCACAGGCGGTGGATGCCGGCGGCACGGCCACGTTCATTGTGGCGGCGACGGGTGAAGGCGAACTGTCGTACCAGTGGCAGAAAAACGGCGTCGATCTCAACGAAGGCGGCCATTACAGCGGCGTGTTTACGCTGGAACTGACTGTGACGGACGTCGACGGTGACCATGCCGCCGATTACCGCTGCGTTGTGGCGGCGGACTGCGGGACCGCGGAATCGGATGCGGCGACACTGACGGTCAACCAGTACGCCTCGGGTGATATCGATGGCGATGGCGACGTGGACCTGACCGACTTCGGCACATTCTCGGGCTGTTTCAACGGCCCGAACCGGGCGCCGGTCTATCCAAGTTGTGACGTCGTCGATTTCGACGGGGACAACGATGTGGACCTGACCGACTTCGGCGTGTTCTCGGCCTGTTTCAACGGTCCGAACCGGGCCCCGGCCTGTCCGTAAGGTCGGGCCTCTGGATTGAATCCAAGCGAGCGGCGCTGCGGGAAGAACCCGTGGCGCCGCTCGTTTTCATTCCGCCTGCTCGCGATCGTCGCGTTGGGCCAGCCCCGCCGCGGCCACCCAGCCACTCGACCAGGCCCATTGGAAGTTGAACCCGCCGATCCGTCCGTCCACGTCGAGGATCTCGCCGGCGAGGAACAGGCCCGGGCACACGCGCGACGCCATCGTCGTCGGATCGATCTCGTTCATCGGTACGCCGCCCGCGGTCGCCTCGGCATGCGAATAGCCCCGGCTGTCGATCACGGGCAACGGCCACGCGATCAACGCGTGGATGAGCTTGCGACGGATCTCCTTTGAAAGGTGGGCCATCGGTAGCATGCGCGTGATCCCGAGCGCCGTTGCCATCGCGTCCGCCACGCGCACGGGCAGCCATCGGGCCAGGAGGCCGCGCAGGACCGCGCGCGGTTGTGCCCATACGGCCGCCAACAAGCGCTGTTCGGCGGCGGCGAAGTCGTCGCCCGGGAGGAAGTTGACGGTGACGCTGACCTCGCGTTGCTCGAGTCGGGCTCGATGCCAGTGGCGCGAAACGTCGAGTACGGCCGGCCCGCTGATGCCGAAGTGCGTCCAGAGCAGCGCGCCACGCACGCGGACCGGCTTGGTGCCGGTGGCCGAGACGGTCAACTCGACATCCTGCGAGATCCCCGACAAGGGCGCGTGAAACTCGCCGGCCAGAAGCAGCGGGACCAGCGCAGGGGTCGTCGGGATGAGTGTGTGGCCGAGTGCCCGGGCCAGTTCGTAGCCAAGGCCGTCACTGCCGGTCTTGGGCAGCGATCGTCCGCCCGTGGCCAGCACGACGTGGCGCGCGGTCAGTGTGGCCGCTGGAGTCTCGATCCGAAAGCCGGCCTCGCCTCGCTCGATCGAAAGCACGCGATGGTCCGTGCGGATGTGCACGCCGCAACGATCGGCCTCGCTCAACAGGGCATCCAGGACGCTTCGAGCCCGGTTCGTGTCGGGGAAGAGCTTGCCGTGCTCCTCCTCGTGCAGCTCGACGCCGATTTCGCGGAAGAACGCGGCCGTCTGCTCGGCCGGAAAGGCAGCCAGGATCCGCTTGATGACGTGTGGGCTGCCACCGTGGAAGTCCGCGGCGGACACAACGCGGTTCGTGACGTTGCAGCGCCCGCCGCCGGCCACGAGGATCTTCGCGCCGAGGTGCCTCGCGCCATCCAGGATGGTGACGGTCCACTCCGGTCGGCGTCGAGCGGCGAAGATGGCCGTTACGAGCCCCGCGGCGCCGCCGCCGACAATCGCCACATCGACCAATTCCTGGATCTTGCCGCCCGCCACAGCCATCTCCCGAAACGTTGTTATCGCTGGCCGGGACCGGTGATGTTTTCAGGCGGTCCCGCCCGCGGTAGCGGATCGTACCACACGGCGTCGCGTGCGAATACAAACCGCTCATCATTCGGCCCTCGTGTCCGGTGATGCCGTCGGGGCGGGGGATTGAGGATGGCCCCGTCGGGAGGTAGACTGCGCTACCGCGGAACGACCACGCAGACAGAATCCGAGCCGGATCATCCAAGGAGCGACGTATGCGCACAGTCAACCACGGCACGATGGGGTGTGGACATTGCGTACTGAACCGCCGACAGTTCCTTGCGGGCTGCGCCGCCTGCGCGGCTGGCGCGGGAAGCCTCACTGCACTGAGTTCCCGGTCGTACGCGGCCGAGACGACGGCCAAACCGAGGATCCGGCTCGTCTTTACGTACCGGCCCTCCGATCGGCCGATCTGGCCCAACATCGGCTACGATTTTGACAAGCGCAAGAAGACGCTTCTCGAGCAGATCACGAAGGCGTGCCCGGAGATTGAGTTTCTCCCGGCCACGGTCAACACTGCCGAAGCGGCCGAGAAGCTCGTCGCCGAAAGCGGCGACGTGGACGGTTATTTCGTCTGGTTGCTCGGTCTCTGGACGCAGGCGCCGCAGGTCATCGGCGCGACCGGCAAGCCGACGATCTTTGCCGACGACCTGTATGGCGGTTCGGGCGAGTTCCTGATCGCCAACGCCGCCGCCCGCCGGGCCGGGCATAAGGTGGTTGGTGTCTCGTCATCTCGCTTCGAGGATGTGGTGGCGGCCGTCGCGTGCTTCACGCTGTTGAAAAAGCCCGGCGCCACCGTGGACGATTTTCTGGCCGGCGCCACCGCGGCCTGGAAGAAAGGCGTCCAGCGCTCGGGCGACCTGACGTACAAGCCTGATGACGTCCGAACGATCGACACGGCGGAATGCTGCAAGCGACTCAAAGCCTCGACCATTCTCGTGGTGGGCCGCAACGCCAAGCCGCTCATCGAGGCAACCGAAAACGTCGTCGGGACGAAGGTTCTTCCGATCGAGTTTTCCGAATTGGACGCCGCGTATCAGAGCGCTGACCGCGATGAGGCGGCCGAGTGGGCCGATCGCTGGATCAAGACGGCTGCGAAGGTCATCGAGCCGTCGCGCGACGAGATCGTCAAGTCCGCCGCGATGTATCTGGCCGAACGCGAGGTTCTTAAGAAACACAACGCGCAGGCCATCGCGATCCACTGCCTCGGTGGCTTTTATGGCGGACACATTCATGCATATCCGTGCCTGGGCTTCACGCAGCTCAACAACGACGGGCTCGTCGGCGCCTGCGAAGCCGACCTGATGTCGACGGTGACGATGCTGGCCGGCAGCACGCTGAGCGGCCGGCCCGGCTACATCTCCGACCCGGTGCTCGATACGTCGAAGAACCGGATCATCTATGCCCATTGTGTGGCGCCTACGAAGGTCTTCGGGCCGGACGGCGACGCCAACCCCTACCACATTCGCGATCACTCCGAAGATCGCCAGGGCGCGGCCGTCCGTTCGCTGCTGCCACTCGGGCATATGACCACGACGCTCAAACTCCATCCGATTCGCAAAGAGATCATTCTGCATCAGGGCAAGTCCGTCGAAAACGTGGACGAGGACATGGCCTGCCGGACGAAGCTCGCCGTCGAGGTCAAGGGCGATATCGACAAACTGATGAACGAATGGGATCAGTGGAGCTGGCATCGCGTAACGTTCTTCGGCGACCTCAAGGCGCCGTTCGAGGCGCTCGCCGAAGCGCTCGGCATGAAGATGGTGTACGAGGCATAGCCAAACCGGCGGCGCGCCGCTTTCGTCGCGGCGATCAGCGAGACCGATGGGCCTCACTCCGGGCCGCTGCGCAGCCGGTGGCGGTAGGCGTGACCGGCGGCGGGGTCGGTGAGCATGGCCTTGCGATCGACCGGCAACGCCGTCATATCCGGTGGAAACGGACGCCGTTCGGCCGGGGCCCGTGTCGCGGTTCGGGCGAACTCACCATAGAACCGGCCCCAGGGCTTGAGCACGAGGTCCTCCGTCCAACAGCCGCTCCAACGTGTCAGGTCGTTGCTGGTCGGCGTGTCGGCGAACGCCCAGTGCAGCCAGCCGCAGACGCGCCCCTGCGTTACGTCCAGCAGTGCCCGGCCCCACGCGAGCTGGTCTTCCAGCGTCTGTGTCGGCAACCGGAGTTCACCATTTACGCGGATCTCGCCGCCGCCGTACCAGGCGAACTCGCCGAGCATGACCGGCTTGCCGACGTTGCACTGGTGCAGCAGGGCTTCGAGATACTTCGCGTTGGCCGCGATGCCCTCGGGCCCGTCGCACGGCTTCGGCTCATCCAGCGGATAGAAATGGATGGTCACGAAATCGACGAGGCGCGCGTTCGACGCCAGATTGAATCCCGCGTAGTGTTGGATACCCGGATAGTAAATCGGCCCGGCCCACTGAATGTGCCCGACGGTGATCAGATGGTTCGGGTCGACCGAGCGAATCGCGGCCGCGTGCCGTCGGGTCCAGGCATCGGCGATCGATTCACGAAACAGTTGATAATCGTACAACCGCTGGCTGCCGGGCGCCGGGTTCGGCGGAGGCACTGCGATCGAGCCGAACGCTTCGACGGACTCGGCCGCCACATCCCACGCGCGGGCGATGTCCTCGGTTGCCGCATACTTCGTCCGCAGCCAGTCGTTCCATTTGTCCCGCATCGCCGGTGTGTCCCAGCGGATGCTCGGCTCATTGAGCAGATCGTACGCAAGAATCGCCGGCTCGTCTTTGAAACGATCGGCAAAGATCCGCCACCATGTTTCGTCCGCCGCCAGAATCGTCTCATCGGCGTACGGATCCTTGCCTCGCCATGCCGGCACGCCTTCCCAGTGATCCGGACCGCTCGGAATCACGTAGATATTCTGTTCACGGCACAATGACAGTAGCGTGCGGAATTTGCGTTCCCCTTCGGCTTCAAGCCGGCCGGGTTCGCGATGGAACGAATCGAGCGTGAGAAAGACGCGGATCGTGTTGAAGCCCTGCTCGCGCAGCATCGTGAGGTGCTTGCGTGTGCGCTCTTCATCGAACTCTTTCCAGATCTTCGGGGCCCAGCCGGTGTGCGGGTCGAAGTAGTTGACGCCGACGGCGACGAACGGGGCGTGTTCCGCCGTGCGCTGTCGAAGCGCGGTCGTGGCTGCGGGATCGACTTCGATGAACGGCATGGGCTCGGCGTGCGCGTGCCCCGCCAGCACAATCCCCACAGACAACGCCGCGACTGGCGGCCCCAACCACCTCGGACGCTTACGACTCCTATGTGCACGCATACGAGGCTACCTCCAGGAAAGCACGGCATGGCATCCGGCGCTGGCGGTAACGAAGCCGGCGGCAGCCCTTTGGAGTGCGGCGGCCTTGACGCCGCTTTGGCTTGCGGCGGAGCCGTCTCTGTCGGCGACGTCAGGATGCGCCGCTGCATCCCACGAGCATGCACGCTGCTCCCCTCTCTTTGACCACACGTTACTCCGTTGGCACGGTCGGCATCGTTGCCGGCAACAGCCGTTGCGGCTGGGTCGGCAGGTACGCGTTGCGGGCCGGAATCTCCAGCCGGTCGAACGGTTTGTACGCATCAATCGCACCGACGCGGGCGAGGCGCAGCGACTTGCGAATGATGCCGCGGCCGTTATTGCTGTCGGCGAACTTGCCGCTGCCGTAGCCAACGCCGTGCGAGCCTGAGAGATTTGATGAGAAGTACTTCATGCCGATGATCTTGCCGTCGTTATCGCGCATCCAGTCGACGAGGATGATCGAATGGCCGCCGCGCGGCGCGCTGCTGTAATCGCCGAAGTCGCCGGGCCGGGCGTCTTCGAGGTCGGTGATCGGCTCGCCCAAACCGTATGAAACGATAGCCCGCTGTACGCAGTCGCCCTTGCCCTCGATGTACCAGAGCTGCAGCATGTTGAACAGATCGTGAAACGTCATCCCGTTGAAGTCGTCCGGGTCGAGCCCCTTCTGGACGTTGCGCAGCTTCATCGCCCGGATGAAGATCTCGAACGTGAGCCCGCAGCAGTAGCTGCACCGCGAGCCGTCGGGATACGCCTTCGCGACGACCTGGCCCTTGAACCACATATCCTGTGTGACGCCGTTGTAGAGGTCATATTCGCGCGGATCCCAGCCGCAGTGATACGGGTATGAGCCGTCGAGCGGATACGCCGAGATCACCTTGAGGACGTACGGATTGAGCGCG
>JAFGKA010000369.1 GCA_016928855.1 Phycisphaerae bacterium | reverse complement strand
GGTCGCGACCTCGACAAGGCCAAGCTGACGCTGCCGTTGATTCACTTCCTTGCCCATGCGCCGCGCCGGCAGCGCGATCAGGCCGCCGCCGCCTTACGCAACGGCAACCCGGATCGCGCGGAGATCCTGCGCGACCTTGTCGGGCCGAGCGAAAGCATCGCCTACGCCCTCGACGTTGCCGGGCGCTACGTGCGGTCGGCGCTGAACAACCTCGCCCGACTTCCCGATTCGCCCGCGCGGGCCTCGCTGCAAACCATCGCCGAGTTCATCATTCGTCGTGAGTATTGAGCGCTTGGGCATCGCATTGTGCCTCATTTACGGAACATGCGTGCCAAAGCGAGGTTCATGGGCCAGTCCTTCAGGTCTGCTGTGAGTAGGAGCGCCGCTGTCCCCGTTCGTCACCTTCGTACGGGGAGTCCGTTTCAACGGGCTTCTTGTTTGTATGTGACTTTCATATGTTGGTCGCGGGAAACCCGTTGAAATGGGCTATGCAGAAGAACAGGAGGGATGGCTGTGTCGGCTCCCCTACCGGCCCTACAAGGGCCGGCCCAGTAACCGGCCTTCCAATCGTTCTGGCGGACAAGCCGAAGCCGTCTGGCGCTGGCGGTAACGAGGTAGGCGGCAGCCCTTTGGAGTGCGGCGGCGCGCCGCCGCTTTTCCTTGGCCGGCGCAAGGTGCGTGTGGTGTATACTCGTGCACGCTCGTGCGATGCAGCGACGCAGCGCGACGTCGCCGACAGAGGCGGCTCCGCCGCCAGCCAAAGCGGCGGCGCGCCGCCGCACTCCAAAGGCTGCGCCATGCCGCGAGTTTCCGTGCACCCAAGCGGTCCGTCCCCTTGCAGCGGCCCGTAGCCCGCCACGAAGACTGTTGCAGGGGGTCGGCGCGATGCCTTCCCCCAGCGACCGCCGAACAGATAGGACAAATGTGCGTAACAGCAAGCTCTTGAGCGGTGTCTCCCAGAACGCGCGGCTCAAGAGCAGTGGCACACGGCCACTGAATGAGCGCCGGGGCTGTTGATGCGCTTGCCATGGGGGTCCAGTCCTTCGGCATGGTGGGCGGCCGCGTGTGCCCGGCTGTCGGTGGCATTGAAGCGGCGGGGGCGAATCCCTACGATGCAGGGTAATGCTTCGAATCGGTCCAATCGAACTCGATGTGCCTGTGGTGCAGGCGGCGCTGAGCGGCTACAGCGATCTGCCGATGCGGCGAATCGCGCGGCGCTGCGGCGCGCTGTTTGCACTGAACGAGGTCGTGCTGGACAGGATCGTCCTGGCACGCGGGCGCCACCGTCGGCGGATTCTGGATGTCACGCCCGACGACCACCCGGTCGGCGGCCAGCTCATGGGGGCCCGGCCGGACGAGTTCGCCGAGGCCGCTGACGCCATGGTCGCCGCGGGCTACGACGCGATCGACCTCAACTTCGGGTGCCCGGTTCGCAAGGTGCTCGGTCGCTGCCGTGGGGGTTTCTTGCTTTCGCAGCCGAAGACGGCGTTGGAGATTGTCCGGTGCGTCTACGACGCCGTGACGCAACGCCGGCCGGTGATGGTCAAGATGCGGCGCGGCATGGACGATTCGGCCGAGAGCGAACGACACTTCTTCGAGATTCTCGACGGCGCGTTGGCGCTCGGCGTCGCGGCGGTCACGGTGCACGGCCGGACCGTCAAACAGCGGTATGTCGGCCCGAGCGACTGGACGTTCCTGCGGCGGGTCAAGGCCCACGTCGGCGATGCGGTCATCCTCGGCAGCGGCGATCTGTTTTCGGCCGAGGCGGTGCAACGCATGCTGGCCGAGACGGGCGTGGACGGTGTGACGATCGCCCGCGGCTGCATCGGCAATCCATGGATCTTCCGCGACTGCCGGGCGGTGCTGGCCGGCGAGCCGCTGCCGCTGCCACCCAGCGTGGCTGAGCAGCGTGCGGTTCTCGCCGAGCACTATCAACACGCCATGGAGGTCTACGGCGAGCGGCGCGGCAGCCGCATCATGCGAAAGGTGGGCATCAAGTACAGCGTGCACCATCCCTGCGCCGGCGAGGTGCGCACGGCATTCGTCGCCGTCAGACGCGCGGCGGACTGGCAGGCCGCGCTGGATCGCTGGTATGATCCTGCGGCGGCATGGCCGCCATGCATGCGGCACGAAGGCCCGGGCGATCTCATCGCCGCCGGTGCGGAATAGGTCTGTGCATTCGCACGCGGGTGGCACGGGTCCCGACGTGATGTCGGGACAGGCCGAAGGCTGTAGGGTTTGCCCGTGGATGGCGGCGCGACACCGTCGCACGGTGTTGCGGACAATGTGCCCCGCATAGGGAGTCAGCGTTGAAAACACTCCTGTTCGAGAGTCCGTGGCAGCTTGGCTCGCTGTGCTTCGTCGTATGTGCGGTGCTGCTGGTGTTATGGCGGCGAACCGGTTCGGCCGGGCGCCGCCAGGCGTTCCTGATCGCGCTGGCTGTCTCGGCGCTGCTGTTGATGGTCCAATCGCTGGTCACGACCGATCGCGAGGCGATCATCGCGCTGCTCAACGAGCTGGCCGACGCGGTGGCCGAGCCGGATCTCGAACGGATCGAGTCGGCGATCGATGCGGAGTATGCGGATGGTCGCCACGATCGGAACTCTCTGATGGCTCGTATTCGAGCGGCGCTCCAGCGGCGTATGGTCGAGCGGCCGAGCCTCTCGGGCTTCGAGGTGGTCGTCAATGGGGATGCGGCGACCGCCGAATTTCGGGCCAGTTGTGATGTGCGCAGCGGCAACAGCCTGGTATCCAGGCTTCCGAGTCGCTGGCGCGTCGAATTCATCCGCCGTGGCGAGGATTGGATGGTCCGCTCGATCGACGTGCTGGAGGTCGGGCTGCAGAACGTGGGCGGCTTCGGTCAGCTTCTGAACTTCTGAATCCGCACGCCATCACGCCGGCGAAATCGGTTCGATCAGTCCGGTCCACGGCGATGAGGCGCTCGCGTAGAGCTTTTTCGGAATACGGCCGGAGCGATAGGCCAGCCAGCCGGCTTCGATCGCCTGTTTCATTGCCCGGGCCATCTGGACCGGATCCTTCGCGCTGGCCACGCCGGTGTTGAGCAGCACGCCGTCGGCGCCGAGTTCCATGGCCATCGTC
>JAFGKA010000368.1 GCA_016928855.1 Phycisphaerae bacterium | reverse complement strand
CGCAACTCACCGAATGCCGCCGTGAAGGATCGCCCGCAACGATAGGCCCGTTCCGACGTCATCGCGACGAAGGCATCCGCCACGGCCAGGATGCGTGCGCCCAACGGAACAGGATGTTCTTTGCGGCTGATTCGGTCTCCGAAATCCGTGTGATGATATCGGACGTACCGGGCGGTCTCTTCGTCGGCCCCCAGCAGCCGGCTCATCTCGGCGCCCGCCTCGGCATGGCGAGCGAGCAGAACGCGTTCCTCCGGCGAGAGTGCGCCGGGTTTGGCCAGCACTTCTTCCGGAATCAGAAACTTGCCAAGGTCGTGGAAAAGGCCGCCGATGCGAAGACGCTCGATGCACTCGGCCTCCAGGCTCAACGCGCGCCCGATGCGCACGGCCATCGCGCTGACATACTCGGAGTGGGCGGTAAGATGATCTCGCTTCGTCGGCCCGAGTCGCGGCGCACACCGGGACAGCATCGTCCGCCAACAGGCCTCCGGTGATTCACTGCATCGTTGCCGCGACTGGTCCACGGTCTGCTCGAAAGCCGCCATCTCCCAGGTGCAAACGCGGTTCCGGCCCCGACGTTTGGCCCGACGCATCGCCTGATCGGCGTGGGCGATCGCCTTCGGGCTCAACCGCCGATGGTCTTCATTGTCTTCAGCCAGAAGCACTTTGATGCGTGACATGCAACCCCCCGACGATGTGCACCCTCTGCTGCTTCCTCGGACCCTTCGCCGTGTATCAGCCGCTTGCGGACGTTTGGTTACCCCAGCCGCGAGTTGTATCGGTTGCCCGGCGCTGCAGCTTTCGGCGAGAGTCGGTTTTTCATACTGATATCGCGTCTCGCGCCGGCGGAACGTCCGAGTTAGCCGAGGTGTACCTGCCGAAGGACCCTTTATCGCGTGACACGTCACGAAGATCGAGATTGGCCCTATCGTGATGGCATAACGGACCTAAGAGCGACGGTGTAGGTCCCGTTTACATCGCGCAAGCCGTGGAGTATAAGGAGACCGTTGGCTCGGCGCGACGACTTGGCTTCGTGCACATGTCGTCCGAATTCGGAAAACGAACAGGAACGCTCAATGCAGTTTGGAGCGGGACCCATGAGCCAGTGCGCCTCGATGCGCAAGATCCTCGTCATTGAGGACGATAGCGGTCTTCTGTCGCTCGTCCGGGAAAACCTGCCCCCCCCGCGATTCGAAGTGGCCACGGCCACGACCGGCACTCAGGCGTTGGCGTGGCTGGAAACACACCAGGCGGATCTGCTTCTTTTGAATCCGACACTGCCAGATATGTCCGGTCCGGGCATGCTCCAGACGCTGACGGCACGGATCGCGTCGATCCCCTTCTTCGTAATCGCCGCACGCCAGGATGAACCCGCCGCCGTGCAGTTGATGCAAGCGGGGGCGCGAGGGTGCGTCGTCAAGGACGGCACGTTGCCGACCCGACTTCGCTCTGCCATAGAGCAGGCGACGACAGAAGCCAACGCGGACGCCGAACGCGCCAAGATGGAGGGAACGATCCGAGACCGTTACCGGCAACAGGCGGCACTCGCACGGATTCTCCCCGTCGGACTATTCCGCACCGATGCCCAAGGCCATTTCACCTACGTCAACGAACGCTGGTCCCAGATGGCGGGCCTGCGTGCGGATGAAGCCCTCGGTTCGGGCTGGCGCCGCGCGGTGCATCCCGACGACGGCGACCGCGTCATTGAAGCCTGGCATGAGGCCGTACATCGCCACGGCCGCTTCCGTCTCGAACACCGTTTCCGGCTTCCGGACGGCGAGGTCACGTGGGTCTTCAGTCAGGCGAGCGTCGAGCGCAACGACGACGGTACTGTTCTCGGATACGTCGGCACGACCACGGACATCACCGACCGGAAACGAACGGAGGAGATCCTCCAACGCGTCAACCACGAACTGCGTCGCAGCAACGTCGAGATGGAGGAGTTTGTCTACAGCGTGTCACACGACCTGCAATCGCCGCTGGTCACGATTCGCGGCTTCGCCGACTGCATGAAGCATGATCTCGAGCACAACCGGCTCGATTCGCTTTCGAACTTCGCCGACCGGATCCAGGATGCGACGAACTTCATGGCGCGTCTGATCGAAAGCCTGCTCGAACTGAGCCGCATGGGCCGGATCCCGAATCGCCCCGAGCCCATCGCCGTAACCGACCTGCTGCACCATCTGGCGGCCAATCACGCGAATGAACTCGCGGCGCGACGGATCACACTGACGATCCAGGACGCGATGCCGACGGTAACCGCGGACGCGGCCCGTATGGAGCAGGTCTTCGATAACCTGCTGATCAACGCCATCTCGCACGGCTCGGATGCCGTGGAACCGATCATCGAAATCGGCGCCCGCGAGGATGCCAACGAAGTGCTGTTCTTCGTGCGAGATAACGGCAGGGGCATCGCCCCGGAACATCATGCGAACATCTTCAAGGCCTTCCAGCGACTTCAAACCGATCCGCACGGTACAGGCGTCGGGTTGGCTGTCGTGCGCCGGCTCGTCGAAACACAAGGCGGCCGCGTCTGGGTCGAGTCGGAGCCCGGCCGAGGCGCCACCTTCTGGGTCATGTTCCCCAAGCAGATCGTCGGCCTTGCCGAGTAGAGGCGCGCGGACGCCGGAACGCCGCCGCTGACCGCCGATCGCTCATTCCCATTCGATGGTGGAAGGGGGTTTGCTCGACACATCGTAGACGACGCGGTTGACGCCGGCCACTTCGTTGATGATACGGGACGAGATTCTCGCGAGGACTTCGTAGTCGATCCGCACCCAGTCGGCGGTCATGAAGTCCCGCGTCTCGACGAATCGAAGCGCGGCCACCTGTTGGCCCTCGTAGCTGCGCCCGTCGCCCATCACGCCAACGGCGCTGATCGGCAACAGGACCGCGAACGCCTGGGCGATCTTGTGATACCACCCGGCGGCATGCACCTCTTCAAGCACGATCTCGTCCACGTCGCGGAGCAGGTCGAGCCGCTCCCGTGTAATCGGACCGACGACGCGGACCGCCAGCCCGGGCCCGGGGAACGGATGCCGCCAGACCAGTTCGTCGGGCAGGCCGAGATGTTCACCCACCCGCCGGACCTCATCCTTGAACAGGTCCCGCAGCGGCTCGATCAGCGCGAAGCCCAACTCGGCCGGCAAGCCACCGACGTTGTGATGCAGCTTGATATTCGCCGCGGTCCCCGCTGCGCTGTGGCCCGACTCGATAACATCCGGATAGAGCGTACCCTGGGCCAGAAAATGGGCGTTGGGAATCGTCACGGCCTCGGCCTTGAATACCTCGATGAACTCATGGCCGATGATCCGGCGTTTGGCCTGAGGCTCGGTCACACCCTCGAGTCGCGAGAGAAACCGGTCTTCCGCATCGACGACGCGAAGATCCATCTTGAAATGGTCGCGGAATGTCGCGGCCACGAACTCGGCCTCGTTCTTGCGAAGCAGGCCGTTGTTCACGAAGATGCACACGAGCCGATCACCCAGCGCCCGATGCAGCAAGGCGGCGGTGACACTGCTGTCCACGCCGCCCGACAAGCCACAGATCACACGCTGATCGGGCCGCACCCGACGAGCCACGTCCTCGATCGCCTCTTCAATGAAGCTGCCCACCTGCCAGTCGCCCTTGCACCGGCAGATATCAAAGAGGAAGTTGCGCACGAGCTGGCTGCCATAGGGCGTGTGCGTCACTTCCGGATGAAACTGCACGCCGAAGAAATCGCGGCTCTGGTGCTTGATCGCGGCGAAGCGGCAGCTCGG
>JAFGKA010000367.1 GCA_016928855.1 Phycisphaerae bacterium | reverse complement strand
CTCGGCGAGCACCAGTGGGTCGAGACGGGCATTTTTGAGTTCCTCAAACGCCTGCCGCACGAGATTCTCAGTCATCCGGACAACGATTTCCGCACGCCGAGCGAGGTCATTGAGTCCTACCGGCCCGTTGGGGCGTACGACGTGCCCCACATGATCAGTTGGGCCGACACGGAACGGGATCTTTCAGCGTGGCTCGGCAATGCGATGCAGTCGAACTCCCTGCACGAGTTGTACCGGATGGAGGCCGAGGTCAAGCAGAAGGGCGATCCGACAATTCTGGCGGATTGGCGGAAACTGCAGACCTCGGATCATTTTTATTACATGTGTACCAAATGGTTCGCGGACGGCGACGTGCACAAGTATTTTAACCCCTATGAATCGCCCTATGATTCGTACATCAACTTTATGAATGTCTTGGACAATTTGCGGGCCCGCGTACGCTCCTAGAATGCCTATTTTAACGTTTTTGAGCCGTAATAGGATAACAGGGGGCACGGATGACGGGTTTCCGTCTATTGCGTGGCCGATGTTGGCGGCCGATTCAGGGGCCGGCGTTTTCGGTCAGGCGACGGCGGTGGCGGCGCGCCTCTCCGGAGGCCGGGTCGAATCGGGATTTTCTGCATCCGGGTTTCAGATCTGGCCGCGGTTCGGCCGAAATGTACCTGATACTGCGCGGTCGTCTCCGCATCCGGATCGGAGTCAGCGCGATTTCGGCATCCGGCGAGGCCGGGATGCCGGCTGGGCTGTTCAGGGCGGCTTTTTTTGAGAAAGCGCCCTTGACAGGGCCTTGGGTCCACGTAGAATCTGCCGCAACAGGAACCCAACGCCCGGGCTCAACTCTGATTCCGAAAGGATGTGCAGGGCGGCAGGCGTGGTCAGGGATAGAAGGTTGATGCAGCATCGGCGCGGTGTTGTCTCAACTGGAGCGTGACGAACCCTAGGAAAATCGCATGGGTGCAGCCGATTGTTGCGGCGACCGGCCTGAACCGATGGCTTTCCGAGCCGAGCGATGGTCATGTTGGCGATCCCAAACTCGCGATGGACGTAGTTGTTTGAGCGAGACCAGGGTGTAACGCAGAGCGCAGAAGAGCCACGGTCGCTTGCCGACCGCGGGCTTCGCTGATGTTGGGGGCCTGTGGATGCGGAACAGGATATCCGCTCTTCCGTCCGTGTCGGGCGTTCATCGATGTCGTGATCGGCCTCGCTGAACGCGGGACACGGAAGGAGTTGGGGCCGCGGCGCTGCGGAACGTCGCGACCCGGGGCGAAAACGGAATACTTTTTCGAAAATGGCGAGAACGTTCTCAACCAAATGTTTGGAGGTCACAGGATGTTAGGCTTCAAGGATGCTCACTCGAATCGACGTACACTGGTGCCGTGGTGCACGACTCTGGTCGCGCTCTTCGCGGTTTCAACGCTCGTTCTGACGACGGGCTGCCCGCCGCCGACGCCGACGCCGGATCCCCTCGCGGTGACGGCCGAGGTGGCGCCGGCCACTGGTGCCGCTCCTCTGGGTGTCGTGGCTTCGGCCACGGCCACGGGCGGCACGGCGCCGTACACGTACTCCTGGGCGGCCAGCCCCGCGGCGACGCTGAACACGCCGACGCAGGCGACTACCCTCGGAACGCTGACCAACGCCGGCACCTATACGCTGACCGTGACCGTCACGGATGCGGCGGGTGCGACCGCGTCGGCCAGTGCGACGGCGACCGCTACGGCGCCGCCGCCCCCGCCGGCTCTAACCGTTACGGTTTCGGGCGCGACTACCGCGAGCGGTGGGAACACAGTCGTGCTTTCCGCCACGGCGGCCGGCGCGACGGGCGTGCCGTCCTTCCAATGGCTGCAGACGGCCTTCGGCGACGCTGGTACCGCGACGTACGTACCTACTGACGGGGCAGGCCAGAGTCTTCAGGTTACGTTCTCCGCCGATGCTTCGGGTGCCTTCACTTTCTCGGTGACGGCGACCGATGTGGCGAGCGGAGGCACTGGGACGACCACGCACTCCGTGACCGTGACGCCATCCGGCACAAGCGAACAAACGACCTACACGTTGGGTGCGGATGATCTTTCGGGTACGGCCAACGACGATACGTTCAGCGCTTTGCCGGGCCTGGCGGGCGGCGTGCAGGCTCCGACCTTCCAGACAGGCGACATGGCTGACGGTGGCGACGGAACCGACACGGTCAACATCACCTTCCCGGTTGCCGCTAATGTTGTTCCCGGAGCGCACACAGCCCTTGAGGTGTTCAACGTTTCGGCCTTCGGTGGCGCTAGTACGATTACCGCATCGAACATCACTGGTGCGACAACCTTCAATTCGGTTGATAGCACTGTGAATCTTACGATCAACAGCCTGGGTTCGGTCGTTGACTTCGGCATGATTCGAAGTGGCGCAACCTCGCTTCTTCCGACCATGCTTGCGCCCGCGACTGCTGCGGGAGATGACACTGTGGCGCTCGCGCTCCAGGGCGTTACGGCTGGCAGTGTCTTCAATTTGACCACGGCCGCGAACGGAATCGAAGTGCTCGGTATTTCGAGCAGTGGCGGGGCGGCCAACACGCTTACGACTCTGACTCAGACTACCGGGACTACGCTTGCGACGGTGAACGTGAGCGGTGATACGGCGCTGACCATTGGCGCTCTTGACAATCAGAATACGGTCACCACGTTGAACGCGAGCGGGATGACTGCTGGCGGCCTCACCGCCACCGTCGGGACGACGATCCTCACGTTCACCGGCAGCCCAGCCGACGACGTCTTGGATATTGCCGGAAGTTACACTACGGCTGATACCCTCGATGGTGGGGACGGCACCGATATGCTCCGACTGACGCAAGCGGAGACAAATGTCGGCGCGACTGTCCAGGCCAACGTTTCCAATTTTGAGGGTCTCACCATCAGTGATGCCATGGCCCAGACATTGACCGTGACCCGATTCGGTAGTGCGGTCAATCGTGTGGATCTGGAAGTGGGCATGAATGGTGGCTCGCTGACGTTCGCGGCCGGGAGCGCAAGCGTCAACCAGGGTCTTCGCACCAGCAATGCCGCGACTGGCACGGGCACAGGGGCGTTTGTGATGAGCGGTCCCGGCATCACGGATTCGCTTACATATACCCTGAATGATGCCGAAACGGGTAACAACGCCCAGACGTTTACCGGCATCGAGACCGTCAATCTCGTCTCCAATGTTGACCTTGACGGGACGGCTGCCGCTACCGGGACTGCTGGACAGAACGTGTTCTCCGGAACAGCGGCGCTGACCGTGACGCCCACGGCGGGTACCGGCACGCTCAACATCAGCGGTACTGAAGATCTCAATCTGGGGTCGGGGATCGTTACTGTTGGCACCATCAACGCGGGCTCGTTTACCGAGGCTTTGTTGATGACGCTGAATACTACGGGAAGCGTTGCAAATTCGACGACTGCGACAACGATCACAGGCGGATCGGGCAACGATGTTCTCGTCGGCTCAGCCGCGGCTGACACGATGACGTCAGGCACCGGCAACAACACGATGCAGCCCGGGCGCGGCGTCGACTTCTGCACGTTCAGCGCCGGAAGCAATATCCTTGACCTCGAGGATCTTGCCGTTGCACAGGCCCTTGTTGCGAATCGTGTGACGGCCGTCGGATTGACCTTCGATGGCACGGATTACACGGCAGTCAACGAGGTGGATGCGCTCCGGTTCGACAACATCACAACACAAGGTGATCTGTCGGATGGCGCGGTGGCCGGCGAGTTCCAGGTGGTAACGACTCCGGCTGCTGCGTATACGATGGTGGCTGGTCAGGCCGTGCTGGAGCTTGCGTTCGAGTTTTCGGCCGCGGTCGATCTCGCCTCGGACCTCACGAACGGCGCAACGCTTCTGAGTGCTGCCGGTGCGCTGACCGGTACGACTCCTGCGACGATTGCGACGTCCGCGAATGATGAGGACATCGTTATCATCGCTTATCAAGGCGGGAATGCCTACATCTACCACGGCAATGGTGCTGGCGGCAACACCGCTTTGGTCGCAGCTGAGATCAACTTAGTTGCGGTAATTAGCGGTGGCGCAACGGTCGGAGGCATTCAGCCGTCGAACCTGATCAACTAGGTGCAAGACGGAGGCGCACTGGCGCCGCCCATTCTGAATGTTTCGGGAGCCCGGTGGATTTGACCCGCCGGGCTCCCTTTCATGTGTGCCGAGTTGCGTAGGGTCCGCCCTGGCGGACCATTTGGTTTGCGCGGGTGCCGGTGGCGATGGAATGGTCCGCGAGCGCGGACCCTACGGGTTGCGAATCATACCGATCCGGTGTTATGTTGACGACATGCCCGTCTACCGGCGAGCGTTCGTTCCTGGGGGTACGTTCTTCTTCACTTTGGTGACGGAAGGCCGCGCCCGTTTTCTGTGCGACGAACGATCTCGTGCATGTCTACGGGCGGCATTCGCGGAGACGAGACGTCGTTGGCCGTTCACGATCGACGCCATCGTCCTGTTGCTGAATCATCTGCACACGTTGTGGACGCTTCCGGAGGATGACGCCGATTTCTCCACGCGCTGGTCGTACTTGAAGTCGCGGTTCACGCGATCATGGCTCAGGTGTGGCGGTGCCGAGCAACCAGTCGGCGCCTCGCGTCGCAAGAACCGGCGTCGAGGGAACTGGCAACGTCGGTTCTGGGAGCACGCAATCAGGGACGAGCGCGACTTCGAACGGCACTGTGACTACATTCACTACAATCCCGTCAAGCATGAGGTGGCCTCGTGCCCACACGCCTGGCCGTATTCCACATTTGAGAAATGGGTCGCACAGGGTGTGTACGGTCGGGATTGGCAATGTAGCTGTGCGCGTTGGCCAACAGAGCCCCTCCAATTTGACGACCTGGATGAGACGGCCATGGAGTGACCTTATACGTACGGCGCGTATCATGTAGGGTCCGCCTTGGCGGACCATTTGGCTATGCGAGGGTGCAATGGTGATGGAATGGTCCGCGAGCGCGGACCCTACGGGTCTTGACGGGAACGTGCCTTTCATGGATAGGGTCCGCCTTGGCGGACCATTTCTGTATTTGACGTGGCGGTGACGGTGCAATGGTCCGCGAGCGCGGACCCTACGGGTTTTGGATGAGACGGCGATGGAGTGACCTTATACGTACGGCGCGTATCATGTAGGGTCCGCCTTGGCGGACCATTTGTGTATCTGACGTGGCGGTGGCGATGGAATGGGCCGCGAGTTAAAAGAATCCGCCTTGGCGGACCATTTGGGCTGCTGAGGATCTCGCTTTGCGACTCCGCAGTAATAAGCAGAAACCCGGGGCGAGTCGTCTGACTTGCCCCGGGCTGTTTGTTTCGTATTGCGAGCAAAACCTTACGAGCGTCTGCGGCGGAGGAACAGGCCGCCGAGGCCGAGCAGGGTCAGCGTTGTCGGTTCCGGCACCGCGTAGGCGATGCTGACGTTGTCGAAGGCCAGGCCGCCGCCGATCGGCAGACGGGGAGGGACCGT
>JAFGKA010000366.1 GCA_016928855.1 Phycisphaerae bacterium | reverse complement strand
TCCGTCCGCAGGAACGTGTTCATTTTCGACGCCGGATCGCACACGCCGACCACGCAGCCGTCCTCGACGTGATACTTCGCGCCGCCGTTGACCGGCCGCCAGCCGTCGAGCGTCTCGCCATCGAACAGCGGCACGAACCCCGCGCCGCTCGTATCCGGCACCGGCTCGAACACCTTCGCCGCGGACGTCTCGAAGACCTTGCCGACGACGTCCAGATCATATTTCGTATACGTCTCGAGCTTGCCGCGCAGCCAGAGCACGACGGTCTTCGCCGCGTTCCACTTCGGCACGATCGGGCGGATGTTGTCGCAGGGCGAGTTGGCCGTCACGGGCGTCCAGGTCCACGTCTTGCCGCCGTCAGCGGTCACGCCGCGGAACAGCTCATAATGCCGCTGGCCGTCGGCCGTGCTGATCAGCGGCTCGCCGCTCGTCGGATGCGCATCGGTCGAGATGAAGACGGTGTTGACGTCGTCCGGATCGATCGCGATGTTGCCCGTGTAGTCGGCCTCTTTCTCGTACAGCCAGGTCCCCGCGTGCGCGATCTCGAAGTCGTGCCACTGCGAGCCGTCCCACCTCGCGTAACGATAGCGATGGTCGTTCTCGAAGTCCGGCTTGCGATGCAGCGTGTACGCCGCGACGGGGTGGCCCTTCGGATCCAGGTGCAGATCGCTCGTCCAGGCGACGCGGTTCTTGCCACCCTCGAAAATCCGCGTGGCCTCGGCCGGCGTGATGGGCCCGTCGGCCAGCGCACGGATGACCTTCCCGTCCGATGTGTGCACCTTGCCATCGCGGTAGTAGGCGTGATAGATGCTGTTCAGACAGTTGCGAGGATGGCCGTCCGTGAAGACGAAGTGAATTGTGTCCGTCCCGTTCGAGGCGTACTTCGCGTAAGGACGCTCGCGCCCGGGCTCGGTAATCAGCACCCCGCCGGCGTTCCACGTCTCACCCTCGTCGTCGGAGACCATCCACGACGGCTCGAAGGAGTTGTCATAGCCGCGGAAGAAGTCATAGACGCGACCCTTGCCATCACGCTCCGCGGCGAGGCGAAACAGGTTCGAATACGTCACCTGCGACTTCTCACTCGGGGCGAACGTCTTGACCGCCTGCCAGTCCATCGCGTCACCGGGCTTCGTCGATATGCGATACGAAATCTCCGCCCCGCGGTGGTGCTTGCAGTACATCGCCAGGAGCCGGCCGTCGCCCCGCACGAGCAGCGCGGGCGAGTTGTGGTCGTCCGGCTGGTAGTTCGCATGCAGCAGAAACGTGCCGATCGGCTTGCCGGCCGCGAGGTCGTAGCTCGTGATTTCGATATGGCCGCGACGGTCCGCGTTCGGCGAGCCGTCGGGGTTGTGGCCATTGGCGATCGTGCCGAAGGTGAGCGTGTTATCCACGACGATCGCGCGTTCATCCTGATACCAGCACCAACCGCCGTCGTGGTGGAAGACGATGGGCTCGGCGGTCTCGCCGGCCGCCATCGTCATCGGCACCGCGGCATACGCCAGCACCACCGCCAGTACAACACTCCGCCCAAGAAGCCGATTCCGGTTGATTCCGTACATAGACGCCTCCACTCTTGTTCCGCGATAACTTCACTCGACGGCGAGCAACACCCGCGCGGCGTGACAAACAGCCCCAATCGGGCCCCTGAAAAGATACCGCCCAAGCCGTGATGCGTCGAGCGACGGGCGCGGGACGTGCAGCCAACACGGGCAAACCCTCCGGCCTGAAGGCCTGCGGGCCTGCCCATGCCACCCGCCACGTGAAACCTTGCTTGAGAAGAACACTGCTCGAGAGCAGTGGCACACGGCGCTCTGCTTCTGCCTTCTGCGCCGCTTCAGCCCCAGGAGCCTGCCCGTGCCACGCTTGACGGATACACGGGCCATCGCCGCGTCAGGCCGGCGACTCGCGTGGGACCCGCTCGGCCAACGCAATCCATTCCTCGACGCTCAGGGCCTCCGGACGGCGGGTCAGGTCCATCCCGCCGAACGCCTCGACTGTGTCGAGCTTCTTGCGGCCGAAGAGGTAGGCCACCGCGTGGGCGAGTTGCTTGCGGCGATGCAGAAAGCACGTGCGAACAACGTGCACGAAATGCGGCCGATCCGCGATGCGGGCGGCCTTGGCCTCGGAAAAATCCAGCCGAAGCATCGTCGAGGCGATCTTCGGCCGCGGCCAGAACACCGACGCCGGCAGATCGGCCACGTGCGTCACATCGCACACGGCCTGGATGACGATGCTCAGCGGGCTGTACGACTTTCGCCCCGGCGGCGAGGCAATCCGGTCGGCCACCTCCTTCTGAACAGTGAAACAGAACCGGCGGACACCCAGGTCCGACAGCAGCAGATCGAGCAGCAGCGGCGACGCGATCTGGTACGGCAGATTCGCCACCAGCAGGCACCGGCCGCCAGTCCGCCCGCTCGCCGCACGCACGGCGTCGGCCAGCTCCGGCGCCAGACGGCTCTTGGCCGCCAATGCGTCCGTGCCGATGAGCGTCAGGTTGGTCCGGCC
>JAFGKA010000365.1 GCA_016928855.1 Phycisphaerae bacterium | reverse complement strand
TGGCGCAGCTCGAGGACCGCGAGCGTGCGATTCTCATCCGGCATTTCGGCCTGACACCCGCCGGCGAAGGCGAGACGCTCGACCAGATCGGCAAGGTGTACGGCGTCACCAAAGAGCGCGTCCGCCAGATCGAGCGGCGAGCGATCAAGAAGCTCCGCGACATCCTCGGCGACGAAAAGGAACTCGAAGCGGTTTTTGCCGAGTAGGCGGCTCGGCACATTCGGGGGTATGCGCGCCTCGACGCTTGCCACGAGAAGGTCAATCCGCCGGCCACGTCTCCAGAATCATCCGACGACGTTCGAGCAGAATCTCGAGCAGGTAATCTGCATCTGACGGCGCGTCCAGGCCGGCTTCCGCGACGATCGCGCGGAGTTGTTCGGGGCCCAGGGCGGCGATGCGCGCGGTCATCCACCGGGCATCGGCGTCGGTCATCCGGTCGAAAGCGGTGCTGGGGAACTGTGGGCGCCAGGTCCGCGGGTCGAAGCGGGCGTCGAAGCGGCCGATGGCCTCCGAGACGATGGGCTGGTCCGGGTCGTAGCCCGGTCGAGCCAGGCCGAACGTCAGGGCGCCGGCGAGCTGCCATTCGACATCCCACCAATATCGCCAACCGCGCCACGCGGGCTTCGGCCGGCCCTGCCAGCTTCCCAGCGTGCTGTTGACGTCGATCAGGTAGTACCGGGCCTGGCCGTCGACGACCGTGACAAGCGTGTTCGTGTCGACGCGATCCGTGTCATTGAGCCAGGCGCACGCCAGCCGCAGACCTCGGAACTCGCGGCGGAGTCGGAACCAGTCGAACTTGAAGTGACCGCAAACATCACCGGGCACGGCCAGCGCGGCGCTTGCCCGGCGGCCATCCAGGTCCGCCCGGCCCGTGCCTGTCAAGATGATGGGGTAGATCGCCGGCACATGGTAGCCCAACGCCCAGAGAATGCGGGAGCTGATGACGGACGCGGACGAGCCCAGGCCGGACCACGCGGGATCGTCCGGCTTGACGAAGAATGTCCGGCCCAGGGCATCGCGCAGGATGACCTTCGGGGTGCCACCGCCCACGTCGGCGTCGACGAGCTCGAATGGTGGTTGGGGTGGCGGCCCGGTGCACGCACCACGCGCGACCTCGTCGATGGGGCAGTCGCCGAGATGACGGTCGACGAAGAACGACGAGTCGGCCACGGTTCCATCCTCGCCGACGTTCCATGCGGGGTCGCCGACGATCGCCCGGCCGAGCCAGGTGAACGTGACCCAGTCTCGGACGGGGTACGCGACGGTCGTCTTGAACCCGACGGCGAACGCGCTTTCGTCGTGGCTTCGCCGCGGGCGCGACAGCCACGTCGCGGAGTTGTCCGCCATGAGTCCAGCGCAGCCTCCGCATGCCAGCAGGAGGAAGACGGCGCCTAGCCGCCCGGTGTCGGCGCGCACGGGTCGGGCGCCAACACGCCCGGGACTGCTCGGCATACGAAGTTGAATTCCATGGTGAACGGGGACCACAGCGCCGTCGGCTCCTGTTTGAAGTTGTCGCTCGACACCGGCGGGCCGAAGTCCGGGCACCGCCGCCGTGCATACACCCCGTTGGCTCTGGCGGGTGCCCTACCCGGCCTTTTCGGACAGTATACCCTCGACCCGGAAAATGGGGCGTTCCCTGCGAAGCGTGCCGCGGTGGAGCAGGTTTACCGTGAAGGCCGTGTCGATAGGGCAGCGTTCCCATCGCCGGTGAATTTCCCAAAGCACGTGTTCCGGGATATAAGAGGTGCTGGTTATTGCCGTAGGCCGGGGTGTACGTGCAGGCGGGTTTCAACGTGCCAGAGGAAACAACACTCAACCTGGAACAGCTTGAGGACGCCGTGCTGGCGGCGCTGGAGGGCGACGAGACGGCCCGTCTCGAATCGCTGCTGGCGCCGCTGCATCCGGGCGACATTGCCGAGTTAATTGCCCGCATTCCGCTGTCCGAGCTGCGCATCGCGGTCTTTCGCCACGTGCCCGACGAACTGGCTGGCGATGTGCTGGATCTTGTCCCGGAGGTTATTCAGGACGAGCTGGTCGAGGATTTGACGCCGACCGAACTCGTCGAGGCCGTCCAGGAGATGTCGCCGGACGACGCGGCCGACCTGATCACCGACCTCGAACCGGCCGAGCAGAAGGAACTCCTCGAGAACATCCCGCAGGAACAGTCCGACGCGATCCGCGACCTGATGCGATACCCGTCGGATACGGCCGGCGGGCTGATGACCCCGCAGTTCACAGCCCTGCAGGCGGGCACGACCGCCGGGCAGGCCATCGACATTCTGCGCCGCGTCGCGGACTCCGATCATGAAGTGTTTTACTACGTCTACGTTGTCGACGCCCGGAATAAGCTGCTTGGGGCGCTCTCGCTGCGCGACCTGCTGTTGGCGCGATCTCATCAGCTTGTCGACGACTGCATGATCACCAACGTCTACAGCGTCGATGTCATGACCGATCAGGAAGAGGTCGCGCGGACGTTCAAACGCTACGGGTATCTGGCACTACCGGTCGTGGATACCGAAAACCGACTCCTCGGCGTGGTCACCGTGGACGACATCATCGAGGTGATTCAGGACGAGGATTCCGAAGACGTCCAGAAGATGGTCGGCGCGGGCGGCGACGAGGGCATCGACTCGGCGCTGACGCTCTCGATCCGCCGGCGCTTGCCGTGGCTCAAGGTCAACATGGTCACGGCGTTCCTGGCCGCGGGCGTGGTGTCGTTCTTCCAGGACCTGATCGAGCGGAATGTGGTCCTGGCGGTCTTCCTTCCATTCTGCGCGATGATGGCCGGCAATGCCGGCCAACAGGCGCTGGCTGTCGTGATCCGCGGGGTAGTGCTCGACACGGCGGCCAGCCGGCGCTGGTTCCGCATCCTGGGGCGCGAATTGTGCCTGGGGTGTGTCAACGGCTCAATCATCGGGGCGTTGACCGGTTTGGTCGTCTATTTCTTCTCGAACCCGCATAATCCGGTTCTGGCGGTGCTGATCGGCGCGGCGTTGATGGCCACGATGATGACCGCGAGCGTATCCGGCGCCGGCATTCCCCTGCTGATGCGGCGAATCGGCTTTGATCCCGCGCAGGGCTCGACCGTGATCCTCACGACAATCACCGACGTGGTGGGGTTCGGTTTCTTCCTCGGCTTGGCGCGGCTTCTCGAGCCGTGGTTTGCCTCGCCGGCGCCCTGACCCGATCAGGTTCGCAGCGCCTCATAGAGCCACGCGCACAGCGGGGCGAAAAGCAGAATGGGCAGCCACGCCGGCAACGCGGTCGGCACGTCGAACGAACCCACCAGGTTCTGTCCCATGAACGCGATGATGAAGCAGGTGGCGCACAGCGCGACGGCCTTGCCGCCCTGGACGATGACGCTGCCCGGTTCACGGTGCAGGAAGAAGACGATTCCCAGCAGCAGCAGGAGCATGTTGTTGATCGGAGCCGTGAAACGCATGTGACGGACCTGCGCTACCTGCGTGGCGTTGACCACGCCGCGCTGCTGCAACTCCGTCAGTTGCGAGACACTGAGGAACTGCAGCCATTGCACCGATTGGCGCAGCAGGATTTCATCGGGGTTGAGCTCGCTCGGATGGAATGTGACTGTGTCGGGCCGGTTGACCTCGTCGACGGCAAAATCATCAAAGGACTCGCGGCCGGGCTGGCGATGTCGGCCGCGGTTGAGCACCCAGCCCTGGCGCGAGGCGTCCCAGTGCGCCGCGTCGGCCGTGATCACCCCGGTGAGCATGCCGTCCGCGTCGCGTTCGAGCACCATCATGTTCGCCAGCGTCAGGCTCCGCGGGTAGAACCGCCTCGCCGAAAGCAGCCGGCCCGGCCCGTCGTGCAGGCACCACACGCCGTAGACGCGCCGGCCCTCGACGTCATCCGTCGGGCGGGCGAGCTTGTGGGCGGCCTTGGGCATCAACACTTCCTGGTCGAGCACCCACAGCGCGTTCAGGAGCAGGCCCGCCGCCACGATCGGTACGGCGATCCGGTACATGCTCCAGCCGCTGGCCAGCAGGGCGGTCATCTCGTTCGTTCGCTGCATCCGCGCCAGCGTCAGGGCGGCGGCAAACAGCGTGATGACGCCGGAGAGCTGCGAGAAGTACAGCAGCAGGTTGTAGCCGTAGTAGCTCGCCATGTTCCGTGCGACCCGGGCGATCGAGGGGACCACGTCGGTGATCTCGTCAGGCTCGGTGAATTCGTCAATGTTGACGAAGAGATGCAGCGTGACGTAGAGGCTGATCATCACAAACAACGCCAGGACGTAGTTGATGATGAACGAGCGAAGAAGATAGCGATCCGTCGTTTTCAGCACGCGTCCTGAACTCCTCTAGCGTCGCAGGTATCGCCCCACAACCACAGCGTCGGCAAGTGCGACCAGGCCGATGCCGCTCCAGATGACCAGCAACCCGATCAGCGCGGTATTGTCCTTCTCGGCGAGCTGACGCCCCATGATGATCATGATCGTGACAAACAGGCCGGGCACGAAGCTGATGACGAACGCGATCAGCATCTGTCCGCCGCGATAGATGATGCCCAGCGCCGCCCCGAGCACGACCAGCACGAGCACACTCGCGCTGAACGCGCCGCGGGAATGGATTTCGGCATCGATGCGCCGCCGCTCACCCCACATGCCCTTGGTCAGACTGACGCGGGCGCTGTCGATTTCGGGGGAGAGCCCCAGGTCCTTGTCGCTGAGCAGGTCACTCGTGCGGATCGCCGCCGCCCGCTGCACGATGGCCTGCGGTATGGGCACGGAATCGAGTTCGATGCTGCGCAGAGTCGTCTCGACGCCGGCCAGGTCGTCCCGGCGGACCACGTCCTTGTCAAGCGTGATGAAGACATGGGGCTGGTTGTCAGTGAACCCCTGCTCGACGGCCAGCGTGCCGCTTTCGCCCGAGAAGGTGCGACGGTATTTGTCCCATCGCTGGTGGACGACCGGCTTGTCCAGTCGCGGGCGTCCGGACTTCCGATCGACGGGCGCGGCCGCGGCGGTGATGTCGTAGCCGCGCTGGGGTGTGCCGAGCCGGTAGATGCCGTCCGGCCCCGTCAGCTTCGCGACGAGGTCGTGATAGAAGAAGAGCCGTTGCACGTGCTCGCGCAGACGCTGGAGCCGTTGTTCGACACGCGGCAGCGCCCAGGGCTGATCGCGGTAGTGCAGCAGCTCAGGCAGATCCAACCACTTGACCTTGCGGGTGAATCGCTGCGGGATGATGGCCGGCCCGAGGGCCTGGTCACCGAGTTCGTAGAACTGCTTGCGTTTTTCGTCGTACGCCCGAACGTCCGACATGTGTGCGATGACGCGCGGCTCCGAGCCGTCGGAGGGGGTCTCAAACTGAATCAGGACCTTGGGCGTCGTACCGAACCGCGCCAGCTCGCTGTGCTCGAGTTCGATGAACGCGGCGCCGTTCAGCTCGACGAGCTTGGTGTCCGGCTGGTCGCCGATCGCGTCACGGAACGAATCCGCGTAGATGACGTACTTGCCGAAGAACTCGCCGTGGCCGCGGGCTCGCAGTGTCTGCGTGACGGCGCGCTGCGGATCCTCACGGACGATCTCCTCCAGGCCTTCGACGACGTTCGGAATGATGAAGTTGCTGAACGTGAACGTGAAGGCCGCGGTCAGCACGGCCATGCTCATCGCCGGCGCCAGCAGCCAGTGGATGTTGATCCCGCTGCTTCGGCATGCGTTGAACTCGTTGTCGGCGCTGAGGCGGCCGAAGACAATCGCGGCGCTGAAGAGCGCCGAGACGGGCAGCGTCAGCGTGACCGAGACCGGCACGATGTGGGCAAGGATGCGCCACAGTTGCAGCGCCGTCAGCACATCTACCTGGATCATGTTGAACACGCCGCCGCAGAGACTGAACACGAGCGTCAGGCCGAACGCCGTCAGGGCGAACGTCTTGATCAGTTCCCGGACGATATACCGCTGCAATGTAAACATCAGCTTGCCTGTCTCCGGCCCGCGCCAGGGCGTGCATCGGTTTCGGTGACGTGCCGGCGGATGCAGCCGGCCAGTCGCTCGACGCCGGTGTCAATCTGGTTCGGCGTCGCGACGCCGAAACTCAGTCGCAGATGGTGCTTCGGGACGCTTTGGCCCGCCTCGCAGGCGAAACAACAGTCGCCAGGCACGTACAGTACGCCGGCCTCCAGACAGCTCTGGAACAGGGCCTGGCCCCGGCAGGTGCTCACGCCCTCCGGCAATGTCATCCATACGTACAGGCCGCCCTCGGGTTCGGTCCAGCTCACCCCCGGAACATCGCCGAGCGTCCGGCGCAGGGCGGCGAGCATAATGTCCCGCTTCCGCCGGTAGGCCTTCCGAAGCGATTCCACGTGCGCGGCATAGTCGCCCCGCCGCATCAGATCATTGAGTAGATGCTGCAGGATGTTCGACGAGCCGAAATCCTGGTTGCTCTTCTGGTCCAGGATCGGCGTCACCAGTTCGGTCGGCAGGAAGACGTAGCCGGTCTTCATGCCGGCGGAGAACGGCTTGCTGAACGTCATGGCCAGGGCGACGAACTCGTTGTCCGGATCGAACGACTTGATCGACGGCAGCACCTCGCCTTCGTATTGCAGTTCCCGGTA
>JAFGKA010000364.1 GCA_016928855.1 Phycisphaerae bacterium | reverse complement strand
TATGCGATGAAGGGATGGAGGAAGTCGGCTGGGTTTCGGGCGTCGAGGGCGGCGCGGACGCGCTCCGGCGGCGCGAGACGATCGAGGTATTCGGCGGCGACGGCGTCGGTGAAGTCGGCGTTGCGCGTGTAGCGGAGCTGGCGGCGCTTGTCCTGCGGCACGGGTGGCATCGTCTGCAATTCGCCGTTCGCCAGGTGGTGTACCAGGGCGGCGTGGGCCGCGCGAACCGCGCGCATGCCAAGCAGGAACGGGTCAACCGCGTCGGCGGCCGGCAGGGCGTGGCAGAGCATCGGCCCGGAGTCGAGACCATCGGTGAGCAGGTGGAGCGTCGCGCCGACGTACTGCGGCCGCTCGTCGTAGAGCGCCCAGAAGTTCGTGCTGCTGCCGCGGTAATAGGGCGAGACGCCCATGTGAATATTGTACGTGCGGCGGGCGATAAGGAACTCGCAGAGCGGCCCGCGGATGTAGCTGGCGCCGAAGACGACGTAGACATCCGACTGCAGGGCCGGCGCGAGGGTGTCGAGTTCGAGCCGGTTCAGGTCGCCCATCTTGATCGGCAACTGCACGGCGTTGGCCGGCGCGAACCGCGGTCGGCCGAAAACCTCAGTCTCGGCGTCGATCACGCGGCGGAAGTAGGCTTGCATCACCTCCGAGCGGCGGAAGAAGTCGGGTACCTCGCCCGGAAAGACTGTGTTGCACTCCTGGACGGCATAGACCGTCTCGGCCAGGCCGGCGAGCGATTCGATCAAGGCGGTGTGCCGCGGCTGGTTGCTGGTGAAGACGGTGATCGTCATACGCCCATCTCCTTGAGCACGTTGGCGTGGTCCTCACGCGGGTACTCGAGCGCGGAGGTGTATCCGGGCGCCATGTTCGCGCGGAAGCCCAGGCGAACCCCGAGGTCGCGCAGGATCCGAAGCGTTTCGGCGTTGTACGAGTTGCACGGGTGCGAAACGGTGGTCGGTGCGTCGCCGAGCCGCTTGGTGAGAGCTTCGGCGTTCAGCCGGTACTCGCGTTCCTGTTCTTCAGGCGACAGATCCTCGATGCGGGTCGGGTGCGTGTGCGAATGCAGGCCGATCACGTGCCCGTCGGCGTGCAGGCGGCGGATGCAATCGTCGTTCATCCACAAGTTGGCGGCGAGGTCGCGGACGTCGAGCCCGCGCTCGGCAATCATGCGGTCCATCAGTGCGTTGTAGCGCCGCGGGCCGAGAACCCGGTCCCGCACAAAGCGAAAGCGTCGATCGGCGTCCGTGTAAAACGGAAACTCCGCGAGATAATTGCCGGGATCAAAGCGCTCGATCGCCTCGGCCAGTTCGGCGGCGAACTCCGAGCGATCGGCGGCGGCGAAGAAGTCGGCATAGAAAGTCTCGACGCTTTCAAAGTGCACCGTGCGAAAGGCCCGGTACACCTCGAGCGGCTCGATGGCACCGTCGAGCACGGAGGTGCAAACGAACCAGAACGCCGTCAGGCTGTGGTCCCGAAGCACCGGCAGGGCCACGTCGTACTGACAGCGGAGGTTGTCGTCGAACGTCAGGCACAGCGCGTCCGGCGGCAGCGTGTCGGCTTCGGCGCGGTGCTGCCACTCGGCGGCCGGCAGGATCCGGTCGCGGCCGAGGAACGCGATCATGTCGGCAAACTGCTCGGCCGAAATCGCTCCCTGACCGGCCGGGTGTCGGGCATCGCAAAAATGATGAAACATCACGCCGTGCGGCATTCTCAAGCGATCCTCAGTGAAGAGCCAGCCGCCCTATCATACCGTCGCTGCGACAATGAGACAGGCGCGGTCCGCGCTCGCGCGGAAAACACCCCCCGCCGCGGGCCGCCACGTGCAACCATCGACGGACCGGGGGGTAACTGGCGATTGACAGCACGGCGGCCTGCGATGATCCGGGGCGACCTTGCAGGGCCCTGTCCGCGGAACTAGAATGAGTTTATGGAATACAGGGACATCATTACCATCGAGCCTGGAAAAAGGGGTGGCAAGCCCTGCGTCCGAGGTTTGCGCGTGACCGTCTACGATGTCTTGGAGTACCTCGCCTCCGGCATGACAGAGGCCGAGATTCTGGCTGATTTTCCCGATCTGACAAGCGACGATATCCGCGCCTGCTTGTCATTTGCTGCCGACCGTGAACGGCGGCTGTTGACCGCTTTCCCGTGAAACTGCTATTCGATCAGAACATGATGACAAGGAAGCCTCCTTCCTTATTCTGTCATGACGGATATCCCTCGGTCGTCCGTGTCGCCGACGTGCAACCATCGGCAGGCAAAGGGGTAACAGGCGATTGACAGCGCGTGAACACGCGGCTACAACGGCGGCGCTGCCGCGACGGGGGGGCGGAGCAGGTAACGGAGCCTTCAGCGATGGTTGGATACGTAGCCACCTTGGGGCGGGCGAGCGCGGCGGGGCTCGAGGCCTTTGGCGGCTTCTGGCGGTTCAACGCGCGGATTCTGGCGTGGCTGCCGGCCGGACTGGCCCGCTGGCGTAATCTGCGCCTGCTGATGCCGCAATTCCTGGAGATCGGCGCCAAGAGCGTTCCTGTCGTCATGGTTACCGGGACATTTGTCGGCCTGGTGCTGGCGGTCCAGGCGTTCGATCAGCTTTCGAACGTCGGGCTCGACGACCGCATGGGCGTGCTGGTCAATCTCTCCGTCGTGCGCGAACTCGGTCCGGTGCTGGCCGGGGTCATGCTGGCCGGGCGCGTGGGCGGGGCCCTGACCGCCGAACTCGGCACGATGAACGTGACCGAGCAGATCGACGCGTTGCGCGCGATGGGCGCGGATCCGATCCGCTATCTCGTGGTGCCGCGTTTCCTGGCGTGCCTTCTGCTCACGCCGCTGCTGACGTTCTACTGCGATCTCATGGGTCTGCTCGGCGGCTGGGCGGTGACGATCTTCGTGTTCAACGTGCCGTCCGAGCCGTACATGTTTTATTCGGCGCAGTCGATCGAGATGTGGGATCTGTTCTACGGCTTCGTCAAGAGTGTATTCTTCGGCGGCGCGATCGGTGCGATCTCATGCTACAAGGGCTTCACCTGTCGGCAGGGAGCCGAAGGCGTGGCGCGCGCCTGCACCGAAGGATTCGTGATCGGTTTCATCGTCATCCTGATCCTGGACTTCTTCCTGGGCCTGGGGCTCAAGACCCTGTACCAGGCGGTATGGGGCTTCAAGTCCGTGCTGTGAGGCGGCAGTGAACGACGCGGCGAACAACGAGGCAGCTTTGGTCAGAGCCCCCGGCGCTCGCAACGGATCGCCGATAGTCGAGCTGCGCGGCGTGTCCAAGCAATTCGGCGCGTTGGTGGTGTTGGAGAAGGTCTCATTGCGGCTTCAGCGGGGCCAGACGGCGGTGATCATCGGCGAGTCCGGTACGGGCAAGAGCGTGCTGCTCAAGCACATGGTCGGTCTGCTGCGGCCCGATGCCGGCGAGGTCTACGTGGACGGCGAGCGAGTCGATGACCTCGGCGCGCGGGACTGGGTTCGGGTCCGGCGTCGGTTCGGTGTGCTGTTTCAGGGCGGGGCCCTGTTCGATTCGATGACCGCGGTCGATAATGTGGCGTTTCCGATTCTCGAGCATCGTACGCTACCAAAGCCGGAGGTGCGCGAGATCGCCATGGCCAAGCTGCGGATGGTCGGCCTCGAAGCGTTCGCCGACCGCAAGCCGGCGCAGTTGTCCGGCGGGCAGCGCAAGCGGGTCGCGCTCGCGCGGGCCATTGCGCTCGATCCGGAGGTCATCCTCTATGACGAACCGACGACGGGGCTCGACCCGGTGCGATCGGATGTCATCAACGAGCTGGTGCTCAAGCTGCAGCGCGAACTGCAGGTCACGAACGTTGTCGTCACGCACGACATGACCAGCGCCTACAAGATTGCCGATCGGATCATCATGTTGCAGCAAGGCGCGTTCATCGCCGACGGCACGCCGGACGAGATCCGCGCCAGCGGCGATGATCGCGTGCGACAGTTCGTCGAGGGGCGGGCCAGCGAAGAGGATCTGCAGAGTCTTCAAGTGGAGAGGCGGCGATGAGCGAACGACGACAGGATCTGCTGGTGGGGCTGTTCGTGCTGATCGGGCTGTCGGCGCTGGGCGTGCTGGTGGTCCTGTTCGGCGAGGCACCGGAATGGCTCGGCGGCAAGCGGTATATTGTTCGCATCTCGTTTGGTGATCTCAGCGACGTGCAGGAAGGCACGATGCTGACAATGCGCGGCATTCAGATCGGCCGGGTCAAAGGGGTCGAATTCAAGATGCGGGAGCATCCCGAGCAGGGGGCCTACGTCATCGCGCAGATTGAAGAACAGTATGTCATTCCCGCGGGCTCGACGGCACGGGTACGGCCGGCGGCGATCGGGTTCGGCCGCTCGGACATTCAGATCGAGGTGCCGCAGGGGGCAACGGGCGAGGCATTACCGACCGACGGCAGCGCGATCCTGCCGGGTCTGGTGGGCAGCCCGCTCGATGCGTTCATCTCCGAGAAGGTGGTCGCGACGCTCGAAATGGCCACCGGCCACATCGGCGGTCTGGCCAAGGAGCTTACACCGGTCGCGACGGACCTGCACGAGTTGATGCGCATCCGGTCGATCGAGGACGTCGAACAGGCCCAGGCACGGGGTGAGGCGATTTCACCGAACCTCTACAGTGCGGTCGAACGACTCTACCGTGTGCTGACGCATTTCGATACGGTGCTGGGTGACCCTGAGGTGCAGAGCAACGTGAAAGTGGCGCTGGCCAACTTCCGGGCGATCAGCGAGGAGTTTCAGGTAGCCGCGCACGATATCCGCGCGTTTGCCGCTCGCGGCAAAGAGATCGGGGATAAGCTTGAACGTGCGCTCGACACGACCGACGAGCAGCTCACCACCGTTGGCGGCAAGCTGGCGAGGAACGCGGATCAGCTCGCCGAGGTGCTCGACAATGTGACCAAGGCCACCGCCGACTTGGCTGAGGGCGAGGGGACGATGGGCAAGTTCCTGCGCGATCCCAGACTCTATAACGAGATGGTCCTGACCGCGCAGCGGCTACGGGAACTCGTCGTCGATATGCAGAAGCTCATCGACAAGCTGGACCAGAAGGGGCTCTTCAGCAAGGGCTGAGCGTCACGCCTCCTCATCGCCGAACGACACGCCCGTATGCCGCGCCACGGCGAGCAGCGGATGATTGGCCGGGATCAGCCGTTGCTGACCGGCGACCGCTTCCAGCGGCACCGACGTGATCCGACCTTCCTGCATCGCAACCATGCGACCCCAGTTGCCCGCGGCAGCCAGGTGCATCGCGGCGGAACCGAAGTGTGTCGCGAGCACACGGTCGTACGCACACGGCGTGCCGCCGCGTTGCACGTGGCCGAGGACCGTTGCCCGCGTCTCGGCGCCGGTTTTGTCAGCGACCTGACGTGCCAGAATCTCGCTGATGCCGCCGAGCCGCAGCGGTTCGACCGGATCGTCCGTTATTTCGCCGATCTGTTCGCCCTCACGCGGGGCGGCTCCTTCACTGACCGCGATGATTGTGAATTTCTTGCCCTGTTCGGCTCGTCGGCGGTACGCTTGGGCGATCGACTCGACGGTGTAGGGGATTTCCGGCACGAGGATGATATCCGCCCCGGCAGCGAGTCCGGCGTGCAGCGTGAGCCAGCCGGCGTTGCGGCCCATGATCTCGACGAGCATGATGCGGTGATGACTCATCGCCGTCGTGTGGATGCGGTCGAGCGCGTCGGTGGCGGTCTGTGCGGCGGTGGTGAAGCCGAACGTGACGTCGGTGCACATCAGGTCGTTGTCGATCGTCTTGGGCACGCCGACGATCGGGATGCCGTGGCGCTGCATGCCGTACGAGGCGGCCATGGTGCCGTCGCCGCCGATACAGACCAGCACGTCGATCCCGTGCTTCCTGCAGGTGGCCGCGGCTCGGTCGGACACGTCCGCGATGATCGGGTGGCCGTCGGCGTCGGTGCCGGTGCGGTACTTCATCGGGTTGACCTTGTTCGTCGTGCCGAGAATCGTGCCGCCAAGCGTGAGGATGTTCGATACGTCGTTGCGGCCGAGTGGCCGGACGCGATCCTCGAGCAGGCCCAGGTAGGCGTCCTCGATGCCCAGGACCTCGAGCCCGTATTCGATGATCGCCGTCTTCGTGACGGCGCGGATGACCGCGTTGAGGCCAGGGCAATCACCCCCGCCGGTCAGTACGCCAATGCGTCGGATCGCTGCGTTGCTCATCGTCGTGACTCCGTGCGGCCGGGACAAGTTCGGTTCTGACACACAGGGTCGATTATGGACGCAGTGGCCGACAGCGTCCAGCATGCCCGCAGGCTACGATCTCGCCGGCAACACCAGCGGCGTGTGCCCGGAGTGCGGCTGTCCGATTCCGGCACCGATTCGGGCCCGGTTGGCCGTCGTACGCATGCGGTCTGTTCAACCAAGATCGGCGGGGGCTTGACGTGCGGCCGGTTGTTTGGCACGCTTGGTGATGCCGAAACAGTCCAGCACGGGCCCAAGTACCAGGCAACAGAGGTTTC
>JAFGKA010000363.1 GCA_016928855.1 Phycisphaerae bacterium | reverse complement strand
GCCCTGCGCTACGCCGAGCTGGTCTACTACGGCCAGTGGTACAGCCCGCTGCGCGAGGCGCTCGACGCGTTCATCAACAAGACGCAGGAACACGTGACCGGCTCGGCCCGCATCAAACTCTATAAGGGCAACTGCCGGGCCGTCGGCGTCAAGAGCGCCAAATCGCTCTTCGTGCCGGCGCTGGCAAGCTTCCACATGGGCGCCGAGTACGATTCGACTGACGCGGACGGATTCATCCGCCTGTTCGCCCTGCCGCTGAAGGTCCAGAGCACCGTCCAGGCCAAACGCGGTCGCAACCTCGGCAAGGCGACGCCGAAGAAGAAAGCCAAGCGGCGCAAGTAAGCCAGTGCGCTTCGATCGGCTTCGTTTGACTCATGCGCCCCGGCGGAATCACCCGCCGGGGCTTTTTTTCGACTTCGCGGTACAATGCCGCGAAATCGTGTCACGCTTCTCTTGACCTGTTGCCAGGGAGTACTTGTGAGCATCTGTGCCGCCATCCCCTCCGAAATCAGTTGGCCGCTTGTGGCCGCCGCCGTCGTACTGGCGATGCTGATGTGGAAACTCGCGCGGCGACGACGGGCCATGCCGCCACCGCCGGACGCTCCCCCGCAAGCGACGGTCCGCGTCTACGCATCCGACACGTCCGAGGAACTCGCTGTCCCGACGTTGATATACGCTGCCACCCCGCGCCCCATCGCGCCGGTCGCTTCGCCGCTCGCGTCCGTCGCCTGGATTCTTGCGATTCCGGTGATGCTGCCGCTCGTCGGCATCTTTCCAGCGGTCGCGTTGGCAGTGGTGTCGATCCTCCTGCTGGTCAACCGCAACCCGCTTCCGCATGACCGTCGCGTCGGCAAGGCCGGCTTGGTGCTCGCGGGCCTGTCCGTCGTTTTCCTGGCCGCGACAGTCTCCGGCATCTTCCAGTTCGCGGAGTTTGCACCACCGGCGTCGAACGCACCGGTGCCTGCCACCGCCCCGGCGACGCAAGCTGTCGATGGCATCAAGGCAGGCACCGACGTCCCCGAACCTGCCCCCGCTGACATGGACGGGCGCACGTCCACGAAGACCGGGACGCGTTTGCCGGGTCTGTACACTGTGCTGGTGCTGGCGATCCTCATCGGCTCGATCATCTTCCACGAGATTGGCCACGCGGTCGCGGCCTGCTGGGGCGGCGATCCGACCGCGCGGGACCAGGGCCGCTTCAGCTTGAACCCGATCCGCCACCTCAGCCTGGTGGGCAGCTTCATCGTGCCGATGGTACTGATCCTGCTGCCGGGCGACGGTGTGATCGGCTGGGCCAAGCCGGTGCCCGTCCGGCTCGACCGCCTGCGAAACCGCCGCCGCGGGCACCTCGGCGTCACACTGGCCGGCGTCTCGATGAATGCCCTGCTGGCGCTGATCGCGACGAACCTGATCATCGTGCTGGGCGTGGTGCTGCAATGGATCTATCCGCCACCGGCCGCCGGCGCGGTGTGGGCGATTCCGATGCCCGACTTGTGGTTCGGCGTGATGGAAGCCTGCGCGGTCGCGGTGTTCATCAATATCCTGCTCGCGGCGTTCAACCTGCTGCCGATTCCGCCGCTTGACGGCTTTGGCGTCATCCAGGCGCTGGCACCCGAGCAGTTCCGGCCGGCCATCGCCAAGGTCAGCCAGAGCGGTATGATTCTGCTGCTACTGCTCATCGCGTTCAACGTGCTCGATTCGCTCTTCATCGGTCCGATGCTCGTAGCCGAGTTTCTCAACGGTTTCGCCTATTGGGTCATCGGCTGGGCCTGAATGACTCGCGGCGCCCGCCGTGACGGGCCGATACATACGGCATGGTATCCCAGACCCTCCGACATGCCGCGGTCGCCCTGCTGGTGCTGGTCGCCTCAAGCCAGATCGGCTGTAACGAAACGGGTTACAACCCGTACACGCCCAACAACGGACATCGGCCCGTCGGCAAGTCGATCGAGTCTGTCCCCAACGCCGCTGAGGACGGCCTGCACCGCGTCGACGCCCGCTTCGAAAACTGGTTCTACTGAACGCCCGAACCTTGCCGACCCGTTCCAGCCATGCAAGAATCGTCCCAGACGCCATGCGAGCCCGTACGGCCCGCGAAACCAGGGAACCCACAATGACAGGGGCGGCCATGAAACAGATTCCCATCAACGACGCCATCAACCTGAAATTCCCTGAATGGGTCGGATTTCTCATTACGTGTGACCCGGACGCCGGCAACAAACCGAACCTGATGCCGATCGGTTGGATGATGTGCTGCTCGTTTGAGCCGCCGATGCTCGCGTTGGGGGTGGGCCAGAGCCGTTACTCACACCAGTTGCTCGTTAAATCTCGCACATGCGTCATCGCCCTCGCCGGCGAAGGCCAGGCCGAGCTGCTCCGGCGCACCGGCACGTGCAGCGGCCGCACGGTCGACAAGTTCCAGGAACTCAACATCCCGTTCAGGCGTGGTTTGCAGGCGGGTTGCCCGCTTCTGACCGAAGCGGCGGTGAACTTCGAATGCGAGGTCACGGACCGGATGGCTACCGGCGACCATACGGTTTTTGCCGTACGGATCCTTGCGGCCCACGCGCCCGATCACCCGATTCGAAAACTGGAGAACTGGGGCGGAAACCGGCTGGCACCAGCGGTCCCGCTCTGATTGGAGGCCTGTCGCTTCAGGCTTTGCCGGCCACGCCGAACGTCGTCAGCCCTTCGTCGCTCGTCGAGGCGAACTGGAACACCTGATGCAGCGCGGTCAGCTCGAAGACCCGCCGCACGTCACGGCAGAGGCCGCAGAGCACGAGCCGCCCGCCAATGTCATCCACGCGCTTCTTCAGCGACAGCAGCGTGCCCAGCATCGAACTCGACAGCGTCGTCACCCGACTGAAATCGAGCAGCAGACGCTTGCGTTGATCGACATCCACCAGCTCGTACAGCGCATTGGCGAGTTCGTCAATCTGCAAAGCTTCCAGAAGGCGACTGTCCTCGAACGTGACCTGGGTCACGTCTTTGACGGTCCGAACATGAACACGTGTTGCGCCGCACATAGGTTTTTCCGGCCTCGCCCGAGCTAGCATCTCACCGGGACTATACGATTCGCCAACGGTCAATGCCAGAAAAATGCCAAGTGCCCTTGAATTTTCCCACGAGACAAACTATGCACTGATAAACTGTTGACGTTCCGATATTGTTCTTGACGGCCGGATCCGGTTCCCGATACCATGCTGACGTAGCGGACGGCGACCGTCCTTATCCGCATGGAGATCACCTCATGAAGACAGGCAATAACCGCCCGGAACTCGAAGCCGCCGCAGAGGAGATCTTTGAGCTGACCACGATGAGCTGGCTCGCCCGCAGCCAGCGGCCGCGGCAGAAGGGGGAAATCGACCTGACCGAGTCGGAATTCCTCACGCTCGACTGGCTCGCCAAGGCCGACCCCGAGCCGATGAACGTGGGCGATATCCAGCGGCGGATCCACGTGCTGCCGGCCCAGATGTCGCGTGTCCTCCGCGCCCTCGAAACCAAGGCGGGCAAGCCGTTGATCCGCTGCCGCATCAACCCCACGGACAAGCGCAAGGTCGACGTTACGCTGGCGGAGGCTGGAAAACGCGCCCACCGCGCCTTCCGGGATGCCCGGTTGGCTGCTACAATCGACATGGTCGCTCAGCTTTCGCCGGCAGACCAGCAGGAATTCATGCGAATCCTCCAGCAGTTCAGATCGATCATCGGTAACCGCCTTTCCGAGAAGGCGTTACAGAAGGACGGCTGAGCCTCCCAAAAAATTGTTACCGAAGAGCTAACTTTTTCCCCACGCCAACTGTCTAGACAGGCGGAACCGAGAAGGCATGAGCCGGGCGAGCGAGACGCCCCTACGATAGAACGGCGAGTTTGCCCGGCAAGAGAAAAAGGAGCCGCGAAATGTTCACCAAGAATACCATTCTGACGGTCGCTGGCCTTGCGGCGGGATTGTGGCTTATCAGCGACGGCGCCACGCCGGCCCAGGCCCAGTGCTATTCCACGTACTACAACCATGCGGCCAACTATTACGCTGTTCCGGCGCCGGTGGTTGTGCAGCGCTACTATGCCCCGCCGCCCGTGGTCGTGTACCGGCCGGCACCGGTGATCTACCGTGCCCCGGTCGTCGCGTACCGGCCCGCGTATGTTAGCCGCGGGTATTCCTTCGGCGGATTCGGACATGGGCATCGGCACCACGGCCACAGCAACTGGGGCTTCAACTTCGGGTTTGGCTACCGACATTAGGAACCGACCGATGCAACTGAACATGGGATTCTCGTAGGCGGTGGAGTCTACGCGGCACCAGGCCTGGCGCGTTGCCAGGTCTGGTTTAATGCGCTACCCCGGCGCGAGAGCTTCGCCTGGGTTTGGTCTCACCGGCGATTGCCGGTAGACTTCCCGGCGTGGAACGAACCTCCCCTCAATCCGAGAACCGGGTCCGCGGCGTTGTGGCGGTTCTGCTGCGCGACGACCGATTCCTGGTGATTCAACGCGCGAAGGACATCATCGCCGGCGGTGCCTGGTGCCTGCCGGGCGGGGCGATCGAGGCCGGCGAAACGCCCCAGAAGGCTATGATCCGAGAGATGCGGGAGGAACTGGGTTTGGCCGTCCGGCCGATCCGCAAGCTCTGGCAGTGCCGCGGCATCGACTACCCGAACGATCTGGAGTGGTGGCACGTCGAGCCGGCAACGCCCGAGGACTACGCCCTGTCGCCGAATCCCGAGGAGGTTGCCGAGGTTTGCTGGCTCACGCCCGAAGAGACGGCTGGCCTGGAGGGCCTGCTTGAAACGAACCACCGTTTTCTCCGAGAATGGCCGCGGATTCGTCGCGGGATGTGAGACGGACGAAGGGCCATCTGCCCGCCAGGAAGAATGGTGATGAAACGGCGTCATCCCGAAACGTCAGTCGATGCTGTTGAGCTTGCGGCTCGCCACGCGAAGCGCGGCCGCTGGGCGCTGCGGATGGCGGTACGGGCAACGCTGACGGCGGTCGTCGCGATTGTCGTCGGCTACATGGTGGACCACATGGCGTTGTCGAAGTTGGCCGGCGAGGCGAGCGACAGCCGTGCCGAGTTGCCGGTGGTGCTGCAATGGGCGGCGGTCTTCCATGGCGTGCTGGCGGTCGTGCCCGTGCCGGCGCTGCTGGCGGGCATTGCGGCGCTGATCCTGCGGCCGCTGCGAGGGTTGCTCGCGCCGCTGGCATCCATCCTGGTCTTCGCCGCGTTTGGGGTGATCCTGCTGGCGCTGCTGGCGGGGCTGTTGCCGATGTATGCAGTGCCCGAGGGGCTGGACCTTACGCCGTAGCGAGCGCTGGCGCCGATCGCGTTGCGATCACTTCGCCTGACCGACCCACCATCGATACGCCTCTTCGATTCGCGATGGGGCTGGGTGTCCGTCCCAGACCGCCACGCCGTAGCGCACGCACAGCGGCTTGCCCGGCATGAGCGTGATCGGCTTCTCGTCGACCGCCATCGTCGCGCAGAGATACGCGAACGGATCGTCCATCGTGAACCAGTCGACCGGATGCACGGCGTTGGCGGGGTGTCCGAACATCGCCACGGTGACGGGCTTGCCGTCTGCAACGGCAGCGTAGGCGCACCACGCGGACTTCGAGGTGTCCGTGCCGGCGACACCCGCGCCGCCGTCCGCATTGAAGAACTGCCCGCCCGTATCCATCGAAGGCACGAACCGGGCCCCGAGGCCGAAGTAGCGCTCGCCGGTGATCGTCGCCGCATCCCGCCCAGGTGGCAGCGTAAGCTGCGTCTGCCATGTGATGAGCGTCGCATCGCGATCGGGCACACGCAACACGCGAATCAGCCGTTGTTCACAACACAGCGGGGCCTCCGTGGCTGGCGCTGCCCAGTTGAGACCGTGCTGAATCGTCCCATCCGCTTCCGACACCCGAAGGTCGCGATGAACCTGGCGCCCGCACTCCGCGGTCTCGGCCCAGAAGTCCACGCCGTTCACCTCGAGCGCGAACATCAGCGCGTGATGATGCTTGTGATCGAAGGGGGAATCGCGCAGCACGTTCACGCCGGCCGGCGTGCGCAGCACCTCGACGTAGGGCTTGAACTCGACGTCCGCATGGCGATAGTGCAGCACCGGCACCGCGTTCTTGCCGTTCGTCGTCGGCATGACGAGCACGCTCGGTTCGCGTTGCTCAATCCGAAAGGCGGCTTCTGGTGCCGACGTGCAGGCTGATACCGCGGCGATCATCGTCGCCAGTAGCGTCAGTCGACTGAGTGCGGTTTGCGAAGAATCTCGATATTTGGCCATTGCGTCTCACACTTACCGACGTCGTCGGCACCATCGCCACCCGACGAGCCCCATCAGTGTCAGCGGCATCAGCGGGGCGACGCCGGCTCCGCACAGGCCCGCGCCGCAGACGTCACTCGGCGGCGGCGGGATGACGGTGACGATGACGGCGTCCGTGCCCGTCTTGCTGCCGTCGGCGATGTCAGTCACCGTCAGCGTGTATTCCGTCGTTACTGTCGGGGTGGCGGTCGGCGTCGCGATCGTCGGATCGTCGAGGCCCGTCGCCGGTGTCCAGGCATAGGTGAACGTGCCCGTTCCGCCAGTCGCGGCCCCGTCGAGCGTCACGCTTCCGCCGAGTTGTATCTCCTTGTCGGCACCGGCCGTCACCGATAGCGCCGGTGTAACGGTCACGACGACGGTATCGCTGGCCGTCTGCGTCGTGTCGGCCGCGTCGGTGACCGTCAGCGTGTACGTCGTCGTCTCCGTCGGCGAGGCCGTCGGTGTCGCGACGGTCGCATCGCTCAGCGCGGTTGTCGGCGTCCAGGCGAAGGTGTACGTGCCTGAGCCGCCGCTGCCGGCTCCGTCCAGCGTCGTGCTGTTGCCGTTGATGATCGACTTGTCCGGGCCAGCGTTGGCCGCGAGGGCGCTGATCCAGTTCGTGCTCCCACTGCCAATCACCACGCCGGTCATCGTCGGTAGCTCCGCATCCGCCGGGCCACCAGCCGTGCTCGCATACGTCGCGTTGGTCAGTGTGGCATTGCGGATCGTCATGTTCGAGGAGGCGCCGGCGTTGAGCGTAAACGCGCCAGATCCGGTCGTCGTGTTCAGCGCGATCGGCGTCGCGGCGGCCTGGCCGTCGATCGTCAACGTGCCGCTGCCCGTTCCTTCGAGCAGCAGAACCGCACTCGGCGCGAACAGCATCGTCGAGTTCGGAATCAGGTTCTGGAGGATGCCTGTGTTCTTGACGTTTACGTTGCCCCACTGCGTCCGGAATGCGCCGGCCAGCGCCACCGTGCAGCCATTGTTCACATTGACCGTCCCGAGCAGCTTGAAGTCGTCATCGGCCGTCGACGTCAGCGTCAACACGCCGGCCTTGGCGAAGTTCACCGTTGAACCGGCAACCGCGTCGAGCTGGGTGTTTGTGTCCGCCTGGCCGGTCAGGCTGCTCGATGTTGTGTAGGTGGCGCCGTTGGCGACCACGATTTCCTCGGCGTTATCGCCGAACACGATCGTGTTGCCGCCGGCATCGACGAAGGTCCCGGCGTCGATGTTGAGCTTGATGCCGCTCGCCCCGGCGAAACTGAAGCCATTGGTCACCGTCAGCGCGCCGGTGCCCGCCTTGGCGAAAGTCTCGCCCGTCGCGTCGAGCGCGGTCAGCGTGGTGACTGTCGAGTCACCCGTTCCGTTGTACGTGAAGGTGTTGCTCGCGCCCGGGCTGACGGTCAGCGTCGTGATTGTTCCGCTGCCGTTGGCGGTGATCGTTCCGGTCGTGGCCGCTACCGATGTGATCGTTCCATCGCCAGGCAGGGTCAACGTGTACGCACCGATGCTGAGGCTGCTCGTCAGCGTTTGGGAGGCGGCGACATCGATACTGCTGTTCGCCAGCACGTTGACGGTCGTCAGCGTGCAACTCGCATTCACGTCCAGCGCGCCGCCGGCTGTGTCGAGGCGGACCGTTGTGATCGTCCCGCCTTCGGCCAGCGTGAGTTCGTTGGCGTTGACATCGACCGTTGTCGTGAGCGTCTTGCCGGCGGCGACCTCGAGCGTCAGGTCGCCGGCGCCGGTCGTCATGCCGATCGCCGTGGGCGAAAAGGTGACGTTGGTGTCGATGGTCGGGCCGTCCGCCGTTACGTTGAGGGTCGTGCCGGTGATGTTGTCCGCATCCGCGCCGGTGACCTCCAGCTCCGAGACTGCGTTGTTCAGTTGGATCGTGGCATTGAGGGTCTCCTGCCCGCCGCCGCCCGAGCCGGACAGCGAGAGCTTGGCCGCGCCAATCGATAATGTGTTCGTCAGCGTCAGCGCGACGGTATCCGTGGCCAGTTGAATCGTCGTCGGCGTGGTCATCGTCAGCGTCGTGATCGTTCCACTGCCCGTGGTGCGAATGGCGCTTCCGGTTGTGTCGCACTGGATGGCTGAGACGGTGCCGGCTTCCGAAAGCGTCAGTGTGTTGTTGTTCACATCAACGGTGGTTGTCAGTGTCCGGGCCGCGGCCACCTGCAAATCCATGTCGCCCGAGTTGCTCGTCATGGTCACGGCCGTGATCGTCGATGAGCCGTCGATATCGAGGATGCCGCCGTCGGCCCCGCACGTCACCGTGCCGGTCACGGCCATCGCCGTGGTCGTGTCGCCGGTCAGGTTGAGTTCCGCTCCGGACCCGTTGAGCGTCAGCCCGCCGGGAATCGCCAGCGTTTCGGCGGAAGCGTCGTTCGTGCAGGTGAGGATGACGCGTTTGCTCGCCGGCACACTGACGGCATTGGTGAGCGTCAGCGTCTTGCCCGCTGTGGCGATGTTCAGGTTGACGCTGCCCGTCGGCATGAGCGTGGCAATCGTCACATCGTCATTTACGGTGATCGTCGGGCTGCCGGCAGCGTCGATCACGACCGCGTTAAGGGAGCCGGCCGTGGCTACGAGCAACGTATTCGTGCCGCCGAGGATGATCCGGTTCGCCCCAACAGCGCCACCAATCAAGCCGGCTGACGACGAGGTAATCGTCAGCGTCTTTGCTGCCGCCGTCGACGAGAAGTCGAAGCCAGCGCCCGTATCCGTTCCGGTGACGGTCAACGTCGAGTTGGCTCCCAGCGTGATATCGCCGGCGGCATTGTCGAACACCAGTTTGTAGTTGTTGCTGCCGGAGCCAAACGCGATTGTCGCATCCACGTTGTCCTGCACGATGACGTGCTGGACGCCCGTTCCATTCGCGTTCATGGTCAAGATGCCGCCGTCTGTGTTGAACGTGATTGTGTTGTCGCCGGTGACGGCCCCCTGGATGGCGCTCATGTCGCTCGCAGCGTTGACATTGGTCGCCAGCGCTGCGTTCGAAAGACCACCAGCCACAACAGCCAGCGCCACAACCACTGCAAATCGTCGGGACATGATCAGCCTCCGTGAAGGATCCTCGGGATACGCTCACGTGCGTTGCGTTGACCCGGTGCGCCACGACCGGGATCCGCTCTGCCCGCGCCCGGAGGCGAGGCGAAGCGCGCACGTTCTCACTAGTTTGTATCGGCAGGATGCAAGCAGTGCAATGAGATGTGCTTTCAGGGTTTCCGCGTACCGCTGTCTCGCGGGCGGGTATCCGTCTGGTGGCCTTGGAGGGCCGACATTACCGCTGGGCGGAGGGGTCTGCGCCGGTCAAACGGGCGAGGACGACCTGGCGCATGAGGGCGTGGGGGGCGGACTGGCCGGTCCATCGTTCGAATTGGGCGGCGGCTTGGTGCACAAACATCGCGACGCCGTCCACCGTGCGGCAGCCGAGGGCTCGGGCTTCGCGTAAAAGACGCGTCTCGATCGGGTTGTAGACGGTGTCGAAGACGGTCATGTCGGTCTGGAGGCGATCGGCCGGCAGCGGGGTGTCATCCACGTTCGGGTGCATGCCCAGGCTGGTTGTATTGACGACAATTTGCGTCCCCGGCCGGACTCGCTCGGCCAGCGGGGCGGCGGTGCAGCCGAACTCCTCGGCCAGCCGTGTCGCCCGCTCCGGCGTGCGGTTGTAGATCGTCACCTTGCAGCCGCTGTCGCGCAGGCCTGCGACGACACCGCGCGCGGCGCCGCCGGCGCCGAGCACCGCGACCTCATTGCCGTGCAGATCGCCGCGCTGGCAGCCGAGCGTGTCGGTCAGGGCGTCCATCGCGCCGGCATAGTCCGTGTTGTGCGCGAGGATCCTTCCGTCCTCGAACGTGAGCGTATTGACCGCGCCGATCCGACCGGCCAGCGGCTCGACATACCCGCCGCACTCGCACGTGAACCGCAGGGCGTTGTCCTTGTGCGGAATCGTGACACTACATCCGCGCAGGTCGAACCACGGACGCGCCAGTGCCTCGCGCAGAAAGTCCTCGAAGTGTTCATAGGTCGGCTCGATCAGCAGGGGTACGTACGCACCGTTGATGTCACATTCGCTGAATGCGGCGTTATGGATTGCCGGGCTCATCGAATGGCCGACCGGGTTGCCGATCACGCCGTAAACGGTGGTGTCGGGGCGCATCGCGTCCCAGCGATAGAGCAGCTTCATCGCGTCGAGTGTGATCTGGCCGGGGGCGGATTCCTTGCCCGCTTCGAGCGATGCGAATGTGGCGAACGCGCCGAATTTCTTGGCCAGAATGCGCGTGATGAGGCCAGCCTCGCCCATTGCGATGGCGATGACGGGTTTGGCGTTCTCGTGCATCAGGTCGAACACCTCGAACGTCTCCGAGATGTGCCGCGCCTGAAAAACGATTTTCGCGACGTCGCACGCGTCGATTTCGTTCATCCGCCCGACGATGCGCCAGAAATCCGCCGGCCGTTTTTCGAAGTCGTGTGCGGAGAGGATCAGCTTCTGCCCGTCCATGCCACGCACGGCGGCGCGCGCTTCCGCGATGCGATGGCGCACGGCAGCGGCCGTTTCCCAGGTGGCCAATTCGGTGTCGCAGAGCGCCGCTTGCGGCGCGAACTCGACGAGTCGGTCGCATCGCTCGGCATCGGTCGCGTCGGAGGCGCCACCCTCCTCCTTCCGGCGGGGGGTGATCAGCAACGGCAGCGTATTGCCGACGGCGGCCAGCGCCGCCGGGTTGAGATCGGGCATGTAATCCAGACGGAGCTCGACGATGTCCGCGCCGAGCTGGCAGGCCCGTTCGAGGTCTGCCGTGAGTTGCTCTGCCGTGGAGGCCGTGATCGGGGCGATAAGCAGGGTCATGATCGCCGTAGTATATGCGGTGATGGGGGGAGAAGACAGGAGTCAGGAGTCAGGGGTCAGAAGGCAGAAGCAGAGCCACGCACTGGCGGGCGAGCCGCGAGTGGCACGCGGACGGCCTGGCCCTAAACTATTGTCTAGGCTTGGTTTGCGTTCACTTGCCCCGGTGGTGTGGATGTTGGGCTTGCGGTGGGGTTTGGGGGGAATATTTGGCGGGGCGGGTGCAATTCCTCTGCGGTGAGCCGGATTCCGCGGCGGAGCGGGCGCTGCTGGCCGGCCGCACGCGGCGTGGAGTCGTGAACAGTGAGGCGAGCAGATAGAATGGAACTTGCAGGGATTCAGCGTTTCTTTGGGAGACGAATCCTCCGGAGGCACTCAGGATGCTCGGCCCGTTGGCAATTGTGAAGATCAAGGCCGCCGAGGAGGCGCTCGAAGCCGGGCGTCTGGACGAGGCGTACGAGCAGATCGGCACCGGTGAGATTCGAGAACACCGGCGTGCCCAGGCGATTCTGACGCGGCTGGCGACGGCGTACCTCGACCGCGTTCGTGAGCACGAGGCGGCCGGGCGCTTTGCCGACGCCTTGCGAGACCTTGATCGAGCGGCCGCCGCCGGCGCACCGGCGGGCCAGGTCGGTGATTTGCGGATATGGATTCAGGGGCTCGCGGCTCAGGAACGGAAAGTCCAGCTCGATCAGCAACAGATCATCAGGGACGCGCGCCAGCGGATTGAAGCGGGCAGCCTCGAGGGGGGGCGCGAGATGCTTGCGGATCTCGACGCGGCCAACACGCAGGTTGATCGGCTTCATCGCGACGCGGATGAACGCGAACGCGCCGCCGAGCGCTACCTGGGCGAGGCGCGACGTTTGTTCGAGGCTGGTCAGGTCGCCGGGGCGTGTCGGGCAATCGAGCGCGCGAAGGCGCACCATCCCAAGGGCGATTCGGTCGTTCGCGCGGAAGCTGAAATGGTTCGGGAGTTGATGCAGCGCGTGCGCGAAGCGATGACCAGCGGCCGACTTACAACCGCGGTTGACCTCATGGTGCAAGTCGGCGGTGTTGGCAGCGGGTTGATGGAACGCTCGGAATGGGAGCAGGCGCTCGTCGAGGCGCGTGGTGCTGTCGAGGCCGTGGCACGTGGGGACTGGTCAGTCGCGCGGCGAGCCGTGCTGCGGCTCAAGGGGCGACTGCCGGAGGCGTCCTGGATTGCGGCGGCGGCCGAGCAATTGGATCAGATGGAAGAGTTGTGCATGACGATTCACGCTGGGCCGTTGGGTACAACGCTGCCGGCGGATACGGGCGTGCGGACAGCGGAGGCGATTCCGTTGGGGCCGCGCGGTGCGATGCCGCCGGTGGCCGCACCGCCGATCGTCGGCGCCGCGTCAGGTGGGCGATGGCGACTGCTCGTGGATGGCGCGGGCAGCTTCCTCGTGTTGCGGCAGGATCGCGTGGTGATCGGTCGCGCGGGCAGCGGCGAGGCCTTGGCGGACATCGCGTTGATGGCCGATGTCTCGTCGCGCCATGCGGAGATTCTGCGGGTGGATGAGGATTACTTCCTCTTCGCGCGCAAGCCGCTGCGTGTGAACGGGCGCGGCGTCGAGCGGCGATTGCTCGAGGACGGCGATCGGATCGAGTTGTCGCCGCGGGCGCGGTTGACGTTTCGGTTGCCGAGCAAGCGCAGCGCTTCGGCGGTACTGGATCTCGGCGGGTCGTTGCGGCTCAGCGGCGACGTACGACGGGTGATTCTGTTGAATCGACATGCGACGCTCGGCCCAGGAGACGAGAACCATATTGTGGTGCCGGGCGCTCGCGATGTTGTGGGGCTGATCGATCGGAGCGGTTCGCTGCAGGTTCGTGCCGCGGCAGGCCGCGCGACGGAATCGCGCGGCGGCCGCGACGTTGTGGTCGGCGGTGCCGAACCTGTCGAGCTGGCGGGCATGCGAATCGTCGCGAAGCGGGAGTCGGCGTAACGGGACGGCGCGTCAGGCTTCTGTCGCCCCTTCGGGGCTGATTGGTGTTGGCGGCGTTGTCCCAGGGGCTTACGCCGCTGGCTACATACCGTCGCCCCTTCGGGGCTCGGAGCGCTGAGCTTCCTTTGGGGCTCGGAGCGCTGGCACCTGCGGGGTTGGTTGGCGCTGGCGGTGTTCGGTCGAAGAGGTGGAGTTTCAGACGGTTTGGCGTGCTGCGTCGAAATGTGAGGCTATGACGGGAACGACGATGACGTTCACATTCGGACATGGCGATCGACCTCTCGACGACTACACGATCCAGCGTGGTGTGGGCCGCGGTGGCTTCGGCGAGGTGTATTACGCGCTGAGCGACGGCGGCAAGGAAGTCGCGCTGAAGTATCTGCGCGACAATCCG
>JAFGKA010000362.1 GCA_016928855.1 Phycisphaerae bacterium | reverse complement strand
GGACGCACACGCGCGCAACGGATTCGCCGATGGGCCATCGGTATTGCGCTCGCGCTGCTCCTGCTCGGCACCGTAACCGCCTGGCTGACCGTCCGCGACACCCTGCCCGTTGTCCGCAGACCGGCAAGAACAATTCGCGAACGCCGTGGGGTGGCAATTCTCAGTCTTCTCTTTCCTCCGAGACCGCTATCCCGTAACAGAACACGTTGGTTGAAGGCTGAAAGGGGTTGTCGGTTTCAATCACAACCGCTGCTTTGTACTGGCCGGCGGCATCAGGGGTCCATTCTACCTCCAACGTTGCATTGCCCCCGGATCCTTCGCTCAGTAGTCTCGGAATCAGGTTCTCGTCGGAACTGTCAACTGCAAGAACTGTGGTTCCTGTCGCATTGACACGTACCTTTACGACTCGCCGGACACTTTGGCCACATGGAACGCGGCCTAATCCTATTTGCCTGGGGACCACGACTACGGGATCCTTGATATAAGCTGTGGTCTCGATCGTCACATTCCGCAATTCCGCATCGTTCGAAGACATCTGCAACGTGCCTCTCCACCAGCCGGCGTTCTCGATCAGGGAAGTGTCAAGCGTGATAGTAAACTCGGCACCGTTCCTCGCGGTAAGACCCTCCTGGTTCATCTGTGCGACCAACGCCGGACTGTCGCTTGTCATTGTGCCAGCACCAACACCCTTTCGAGGATACACAACGATGGTCCGCGTCACGGCCTCTCCGTGCACAACGGCCCCGAAACCAACCCGGCTCGGCCTGACATCGCACCAGGTTGTTGGCGGCTTGATCATCCACGTCAGCGGAATAGTGACGTCTTCGTTGGCTCCTATAGCCTCTACGAGGATGGTTCGGGCCTCGGTCCCGGTCTGTTCCGGCAGGATACCGGACACTTCTATTGTGACCGACTCCCACGGGCCGATATTCTCAGTCCGGGGCGTCATGACCGCGGAGACGCCGCAACAGGGGTTGATGCTCTCGATGTGCATGGGAAAATCCGTCGTATTGCTCAGGACGAACGTCGATCGCAAAGGCTTCCCCGGTTCGTTGTTCTGCACGATGATGGGGTTTTCCGCAACTTCGATGCCGCCATATGCCTGAGTCGTCGGGCGGGCCGCTGCAGCACCGTCTTCGGGAGCGGAAGCCGTCGTCGTCGGCTCACGGTTGAGGACTGAACTGCCTCGGAGCCCCGGCTTCACGTCCAGCTCGGTACGCGAGAGAACCAGCATTCGGCCATTCCACATCTTCGCCATCATGGACATCGGGACCCATGCAACACGAGAGCAGGATCCGCCGAATGGATCCACCACCAGCACCTCGCCTTCTCGCACGCCGGCCACCACCACATAATGACCTGAAGGCGATCTCGTATACGTGTTGGCGATGCCTACGCCGTCAAAGGCGGCCAGGTCCTCCGGTGACATTTCGAGCCCGTAGGCGAACAGTCCCAGGGCTTCGGCACAAGCCTTGAGGTTCAGCATGGAACAACTGCCATCCTTCTCCGGGGCGGCCATCCGCTGCACTTCGTCCAAGCTGACCTCGATGCCCACGAGGCTGCAGCCGACATAGAGAGCGGCCGGACCGCAGGAGATTCTCGCCGACAACGGCGGGTCGGTACCTAAGGTCGCCCGATTGGTAAGGAGAGCGCATGCGACGATCAACCACTTGCCGCGCGTCAATGCTTTCCGAGCCATGAACAGTCCCTTTGCTCGCTTGCGATGAGCCTACCGCGGCCGGACGGCCTGCAAGGATTTCCCTGGTCTCGAACGGGCCCGGACCCACACGAACAGCGCGCCGCATATTCCCAAGCCGGCTACGACGCCGCCGGCTAGCAGTTTGGTTCGGCCCTTTCCGGTGCCGCCGCCTCCGTGGGCCTGGCCTTCCTGGAGGGCGGCCTGGGCCAGCTTGGTCAGTTCTTTCAGCCCCGCGGGGTCCGGGCTGCCATCGGCGGCGATCACGTACTCCTGAAATTCGTCGCTGTCAGGATGTGGGTAATCCCGCACGTACGTGCCCGGCGGGAATTTCACGATGAGCTGCTCATCGGTAAGGCCCGTATTCACCGCCACCTTTATGGCTTTCCAATGGTTGTTCGCCCAACGTTTCCACTCGCCGTGTTCGAGTTCAAGGCCTTCAATCCAGATCGACAGGGGAAACCACACCCCCGGGCTCACCTCAGAGACCTCATGGTCGTACGCGATGTTCTTGACGACGACAAGAGTTCTCACCTTGTCATCATATGCATATTCTTCCCTTCGGCGTGGCATGAACCCGCACTCCGGATCGAGCCAATACCTGAAGAAGATGCGATCGTCCCCCTTGTCGGTTACCGTATTACCTTCAACGACGTAACATTCGTGCCCGTTCATTTTCACCGATTTCGGCTGAACTCGGGCCGTTCCGCCTTCCAGCGCATCCACCAGGCTCTCGCCGAAGGGCGTCCTGCCCATTGTGTACAGGATACTTGTGGAGTTCACCAGGAACGACGGCTGCTCTCGCCTGATGATACCTTCCGGCCAGGGCGCCTGTCCCAACATCAGCATGCGCGCCACTTCGCCGTCATAACTGTTCTCCCAGGTCAGCGCCCCCGATATGTTACGATAATGGCACAGGTTGCCCTTGTGCGCCCATGTGCCGGCTTGGAACACCGGGGCGGCTGCGTCTGCTCCGGGGAAATGCAGCTCAAAACTGACTTCGAGGTCCCGCATCCCTGAATCATGAGCCAGGATGCCGGCAATGACGGAATCACTATTGATTTTGTTCCCGGTCTGCGCGCGCAACTGGCTGCCGGGCGCAAAGAGAATGCAGACGCCAACAACCATGCTCGCCTTGTAGCGTGGGATCCCACGTGGATCCTTCTTCCAGAGAGCCGTTACATCGGTCTTGTGGCGGTCCACGCAGTTTCGCATTGGCAACTACTCCTCGAACATCAGGTCGTTAATTGAGCGTACTGGCGATCGTTGCGGACGCCCCGGGGTTCGGACAAAGAGCCGACCTCGGACAATCCTTACGTGTCCCGTGGGGCAGGAACAGCCACACCGATTCTGTTGCGCACCTGTACGCGTCGCTCAACATGTCGTTTTTGGACAAGGTTTCCCTTGTGGCGTGCCACCCTGGCACCGATTGCTCGTACTGCACGCGCCGTTGAACATCCATTGGCCGCATCCGTTTGGCGCGGTGGTGGCCGTGCAGCTGCTCGATTCTCCTGCGCAGATTTGATCCATACCACTGCCGCTACAGTAACTGCATTCGCCACCGGGGTTCTGACAGACCGCTCTGCTGCAGTCGGAGGTGTCCTTGCAAGGTCCTGTTGAATTCGCCCCGGTGAGCCGCTGCAATTCCGCTGACGACATCAAGCGTCCCGCCACCGCGGCGCAGCGTTGACCGACAACTGCGTCGGACGCCATCACGCCAAGGCCGACAACCATCAAGACCACTGAACCAGCCATTAAGCTTCTCATACTTGCCTTCCTTTCTGATAGAGAAATCGTTGCTACTTGGGCCGACTCAACACTTCAGCCCATGTGTTTGGCGTCAACTAGTGGACGCACGTCTGAGACGTCCATTATTTCCCTGCATCCTTCTCGATTTCGCGGTCGATGGGCGACCACAGTGCCAGGCCGGTGCTGTACCTGCCGCGCGACACCAATTGCTCCTGCCGCAACATCTCCACGTGGCCGTCGGCGAATGCGAAATTGACCTGGCCTTTCGGCGACTCCATCGCACGTGCGGCGGGACTGTGCCGATAGAACGTTATTTGGGAATCACGGGGCCCGAAGCGGCCAGGGGTGCCGTCCGGTGGGGTGGTCCAACCCACGCCCGGCGCCCCCCCGAAGCGAGCCCCGGGCGTACCGAGCAGGCCGACGAAAGCCTGGGCCGCAAACCGTTCCCCTTTCGCGCTCTGCACGGGCAGTTCCGGCCAACTCTCGACCAGTAACATCAACCGGGAGACGGGCGCACGACCAGCCAGACGGAAGAGCCGTCCGGGCGGGTTCTCAGCGTCCAGCCTGTTCTGCACGAAGCTGCTCACGCCGCCGCTGGCGTAGAGGTTCATCGAATAGGAGCGGACCGAGTCGCGCAGGTCATTCGGGCAGGCGAAGACGCCGCCGGCCAGGCTGGTCATCGGATCGTCATCGGGAAAAGGCGTGCCCGCGCGGCCGACTCGTTCCGCGCCCGTGACGTACCGACCGAGAACGGAATCCAGGTACCAGAATGTCCCCGCCTGACTCGAGTTGACCGGCAAATAGCCGCGGTTGTTGTCAGCGTAGGCGATAAGAGCAAAGGTGATCTGACGCATGTTGCTGGCGCATTGCACAGCGCAGGCCTTGTGCCTCGCGGAACGAACCGCCGGCGCGGAGATGCCGATCAACAGGCCGATGATGCCGATGACCACCAACAGCTCGATCAGCGTGAAAGCTCGTGTCCGTGACCTGTTCACGTCATCAACCCCAAAAAAACGGATACAGAAGCCGCGACCACCAGGGCCGGTTGAGGCGGGCCACCGCGCAACGCTTAGGGTCTATGTTCGAAAACCTCGGCCATGCGTCGGCAAAAATGGCCGTCCCGTCCCCGATGCCTTTGCCCTGCGAACTGCGGTAGCGAACGCCCACCACCTCGCCGTTGCCGTCCCGCAGCCAATCCAGAAAAACCACCGCGTGCCCACACGGCGAGACGTTGCCCAGGTGCATGAAGTCCCCCGGCCGGGCATCCTCGAGCGGAATCTCACGACCAATCCCGAGATCCTCGACGGCCATCGCGCATTGTCGCACTTCAGAACCCGGCACCGAGCCATACCACAGCTTCTGGAAGTGGCGCACGTCCGCCACGGACTTGCCGGTCAGGAGCCCTCGGGAGTTGGCCACGCGCATGGCGACCTGAAACGTGAAGCCGCAACAATAAGTGCCGCCGGCACTGGCGGGGAGGATGACCGAGCCGTTGTGCTCGATGGTTTCGGAAACCCCGCTATCTTCGACGCTGCAGTAGCCGCCGCCGTCGGGAAAGGAATAGGCTACCTCTAACACGTCGTTGCCCGGCAGTCCACAGATCCACAGACCGACCAGGACGAAACCGCCCGCACATCCAAGGGCTAGGCGCGGTCTGTAAAGCAGCCGCGGAACTGTGTTGGCCTGATCCACGCCAATCCTCCCAGCCGATTATCCAACTGATGGCTGATGGCTGATGGCTGATGGCTGATGGCTGATGGCTGATGGCTG
>JAFGKA010000361.1 GCA_016928855.1 Phycisphaerae bacterium | reverse complement strand
CGCGAGCGAATAGTTCTTCGAAAGCTGGCTGACATGGCAACTGTAGCAGGACGAGTTGAATGTCAACGCCCGATGTGTCCAGTGAATTGCTTCGTCGAGGCCCGTGACGTGGCGGACCATGCTGGCAGTGGTGTCGTACCATTCCTCCTTGCGCACGTCGTATGCCACCGGCAGCACCTGTAGCCGGCCCCGCTCCATCGGCGTGAGGAAGTAGAAGACATTCTTGCCACCCATCACATGCTCGATCGGATACGCCTTCTCGCCGTCCGGGCCCCGTTCGCGGACGACCGTCTTGCCGTCGGCCATGTCCGCCCGGTAGGCGTGCTCGCCAATGACGATCTCGTCGACCTGCGGCCGCAGGCGCTCGCGGGCCAACGCGGCGGTGAACGGCTGCATCGCGAGACCGTGGAATGACGTCGCCCATTTCTCGTAAAAGGTCTCGTGACAAGCCCGGCAGCTCACCGACCCGGCGATTTCAGCGGTCTGCGTCTCGGCCGGCGGGGTCGGAGCCGAGGACGGTGATCCCTCCTCATCGCGGCAGCCGGCGGCCAGCACCACCACGGCACAGGCGATGCATGCGAAAGCGTTTCGACTCATTTCAAACATGTCCTTGCCAAATGCGACCTCACACATCATCGGGCGACCACGGGCCATGATCCCGGGGCACGGTACACGGCGCCGCCGTGGCCTGCAACCACACGGCACAGGGATGGCCGAGCCCTTGACTTTCCGGCGAGGGGCCTGTGTGATTCCCTCTGAGCCTGACCGAGAAGGAGCTTCGATATCGTGAGTGTGCTGCTCGCCGACGCCGTGTGGACAGACGCGTTGGTTCCCGCGCCGGGGCTTCTGCTTGGTCTGATGCTGCTGGCGGCGCTGGTCGGCGGCCGCGCGGCACGGCTCATCCGACTGCCGCGAGTCGTGGGATACATGCTCGCCGGGGTGGCACTGAAAATGGTGCTGGCGTGGTATCTCGCGCGCAGCGGCGGTGTGCCCGACGGAACCACCACGAGCGAACTCGCCCACCACGCGGCGGATAGCCTCGGTTCGGTCCGGACGCTGGCACTCGGTTTGATCCTGTTCATGATCGGCGGCGTCTTTGACCGCCAGCACCTTCAACGCGTCGGCGGGCGCATCTGGCGGATCTCCGTCGCGGAGGTCGGCCTGGTGTTCCTGCTGGTATTGGCCGGCTGCTGGGCTGCCGCGGCCATCGAGGGCAGCGGCACCCTCGGCGAGCGATTCGGGCTTGCCCTGCTGTTGGCCGCGGTCGCGGTGGAAACAGCCCCGGCCGCCACGCTGCTCGTTCTGCGGGAGTACGAAGCCAAGGGGTCTACGACTGACGCCACACTGGTGCTTACGGGCATCAACATCACACTGAGCATCATCCTGTTCCACGCCGGGTTCCTGGTCCTGGCCGATTGTGGCCTGATTGAACTCGCCGCGCAACGCACACTCTGGCTTGATCTCCTGCTGACGACGGTCGGCAGTGCGGGAATCGGTATCGTGCTGGGTATGGTTCTAACCGTCCTCTACACCCGACTCACGCTTGTCGAGACGCTCGGCGTCTTCTTTGGGCTGCTGCTGGTACTCGGCGCTGGCGAAGTATGGATCCGCGAAGCCCTGTTTCAGGCCATCGGACTGCGTTTTTCGTTCAACTTCCTTCTGGTCTCGCTGTTCGTCGGCGTCATCTTCACCAATGTGGCGATCAACACGGAACGCCTGCAGCAGCCGCTCAGCCTGATGACCGGGCCGATTTTCGCCGTATTCTTCGTGCTGGCCGGATACAATCTGCACGTCGAGGAAGTCACCGAACTGAAATGGCTTGGGGCCGCCTACGTTGGATGCCGCGGGCTCGGCAAGACCCTGGGCGGCTGGTGGGGAACGCGTTGGGCCGGCCTCGGCGGTCAGGTCAAACGCCGCATCGGCCTTGCTCTTTTGTGTCACGCCGGTGTCGCTATCGGGCTGGCCGCATTTCTCGCCGACAACTGGCAGATCACCGCGCCTGACGGCCGTTTGGTGGCCCATCCCCTGGCCGCACGGGGCTATACGGTGATTCTCGCGGCGGTGGTTCTGTTTGAGGTTGCCGGCCCGTTGGCCGTGAAATGGACCGCCGTACAGGCCGGCGAGGTCAAGGCCATCACGTTGCTGCGACGGCCCGCGTCGGGCACCAGCGCGCCGCTCGGCGTCCTCTTCGGCTCGCTGATGCAACTGCTTCGGCTGCGGCGGCCGACAGCCCAAGGCGAGGACCCGCGCGAGATGACGGTGCGGCAGATCATGCGCAGCAACGTGAAGTTCGTCTCGCCGGACGCAAGCCTCGAAGACGTCATGCACTTCATCGAACGCAGCCGGTTCAACTGTTTCCCCGTCGTCGATGAGCAGCACGAGTTCATCGGCATGATCGAGTTTCCTGATATCCGCGAGATCATCTACGACCCGGCCCTGCACAACCTCGTGACCGCGGTCGACCTGGCCCGGCCGGACGTCCCGCTGATTCCGATGGACCTCTCGCTCGGGGAGCTGTTCGACAAGTTTCACGAACGCGATGTCGAAGCCTTCCCCGTCGTCGCCAAGGCCGGCGACCGCAACGTGGTCGGAGTCGTGGAACAGCGAGACCTCCTCCGCGCTCTGCACATCGATTCG
>JAFGKA010000360.1 GCA_016928855.1 Phycisphaerae bacterium | reverse complement strand
GGGCACCGTGTGCCACTGCTCTCGAGCAGTGCTCTTCGCCCTCTGCCACTGCCGACTGCCCACTGCCCGCTGCCTTCCGTCCACTCAACTGTTCTCGCCCGAAGGGCGTGGCATTCGCCACGGGACGACATTTTGAACCCCCATCGCGGCGCTTGTTTGGGCCACGTCAGCTTGTTTGGACCACGTCACGACGTCACACGCCACATCAGTCCTCGTCTCGCTGCTGTCCTGCTTCTGGTCTGTTCTCGACAATCGAGCGCAACACTAACGTGACCTCATGGCGATCCTCTGATACGGCACCTGAGGAAAGATTGACACTGCGTCCCACACCAACGATCTGTTCCACGCGCCAAAGGCTTCCCTCGAACGCAACGCGGTCGACGAACTCCTGACGCTTCTCGGTGTCAGGCAGTGAAATCGTGATCACGACACGATCGCGCTCGTCGACGACGTCCTCGATGCAGGCTACTCGACGTTGGTTGGTACCCTTGCGCCGGACCATACCCCATGCGGCGACCATTAGGACGCATACCGCCCCCACGATCAATGCGCATCGCAATAGCATGAATACCTCCTTCGTTCCATCTGTCCGGCGCCCTGGCGCATCAAGGCGGTGGAAGGCGCTTGATTTCCGCTATCGCGCATGGAAACCATCCACCGCAACTCCACCAACAGCTGCACTTCGTTGCGATTGCTAGCGAAATCTGAATAAACTGAAGGTTTGAATTGACGCAGCCGGGGTCGTGCAATTTCCACGTCTCCCAGAATTGCCTGCAGGTGTTCGTCCAGAAGGCACAACCCCCAACACAGACCGCAACGTTCGTGCAAGTGCAACCGCCGTAGACGCCGCCCGGCCCCCAGCTGTATGGAACACAAATCAAGCCTAGTGCGTCCATCCTATTTATGGGTTGGTTCGCCATTGCCCGGACAAGATTGTTCTCCTCCGAATAGAGGGGTATTCCGCCGTTAGGCGGATCACCATAAGGAAGAACCTCGGGTAGCGTTCGGGACTCGCTGTTAGTCGCTAGTTGGGCAAAGAACGCGCGAACCGCACTCTCGTACAAGGGATCGCGATTCAGCCACCGTCCGAAGCGGGGGGCGTAGTAGCGGAAGATGTAGTAGTACGCGCCAATCTCGGCATCGAACCACTTCGTGCTGAAGCGCATTGGATTTGCATTGACGTAATCGGAGCTATCCACGTCTTCGGCAACGATGATGTTGCCGTACGGGTCGTACTCGTAGTGCGCGGCGAGAGTCTGATCGTCCGCATTAAGCAGTTGGCCAACGCTGCCATTGCCGTCGTAGGCAAACCAGTAACTGTTGCCAGCGTATGTACCGGCCACTTCCTCCACGGCCAGGAGCCCGCCGATCCCGCCGGCGCCCTGCATCGTTCCGCTGAGGTCCAGGCCCCAGGTGTACTTGCGCTGCGGGTCGCCGCTGCTGTTGAGGACGAGCACGACATTCCAGCCCTCATAGACGAACTTGAGGTGTTTCTCCAGACTCCAACCGCTGTCGTAGTTGTACACCTTCTTCTCGACCCGCCGGCCGAGGTAATCGTACTTGAACTCGACCTTCTTGTCATTGGCCGCCGGCGTTGTCGGATAGGCTTCGATCAGCCGGTTCTCGGCATTCCAGACGTACGTCATCGTGCCGTCGGCGATCAGATTGCCATCATCATCGTAGTCGAATTCCTCGCTCGGCGTGGCACAGCCGGCCGCCGCGCCGGTCGCGTCGTACTGGTTGACACTGTTGGCGCAGTAGTGCGTCGGCGTCTGGGCATCGTCCACATTGTACGTGATCCGGTTGCCGATCGGGTCGTAGGTGTAGTCGAACGCGTGCTTGTCGGCGACCAGGTGATTGCCCTGGCCCGGGGTCGTGCCCTGCCGCCGATCGGCCGCCGTCAGCTCGCCGCGGTCGTTGTAGCCGAAGTCCACGTGGAAGTCGGGATCGAACGCCGAGCCGGTGTAGACCACCGACGTCCGCCGGCCGGCGTCGTCGTAGGCATACGTGTACTTCGAGATCGTCACCGGCGTGCCGCTTTCCTCGTTCTCGATGGACTCGAGCAGATCGCGGTGGTCGTCGTACACCCGCGTGGCCGAGGCCAGGGCGTTCGCCGAGCCGTCCTTGTACGTCAGCGTCGCGATGAGATCGCTGACGATCTCCTGCTGGCCGTCGCGGACGCGGTCGTAGACCGCACCGCCGGCCGGCAGCCCCGGCCCGTCGATCCGCTCCAGCCGCCCCTGGGCATCGTAGGCGTAGTCCACGTCGTAGTCCTGATCCGGGTCCTGCGCGGTCCCGATATCGAAGCCGATGTCCCGGCCCAGCGCCCCGGTCTGCGATTCCTCATGCTTCCGCGTGATCACCCGCGAATACAGCCCGCCGCCGCTGCCGTCGATCGTCTCGCTGGCCAGCTCGCCGTAGGCATTATACGCGAACGTCCGCGTGCCGACGACATCGGCGACCGTGTGGTGCTGGCCGAGGCGGGTGTACGTATACTCGATCCCGTGCGTGTCCGGATCGGGCGTCTGTTCGGTGTCGTGATAGTACTTGACCTCGGTCAGTTCGCCCGTGTCGTCGTCGTAGACGTATTCTGTGATGAGATCCTCGTCCTTGTTCGGCCCGACCTGCCGGGCCCAGGTCCGGGTTTCGAGCTTGCCGTCCGGGCTGCGGCCGTACTGCACGCTCGTCTCGTCGGCGTATTCCTTCTCCGTCAGCCACCGGCTCAACTGACGAGCTGTTGGCCGGCGGCGCGGTCGCGTTCGAGCAGGCGGCGTTGTTCTTCGAGGAAGGCTTCTCGCTCGGCGGTCTTCCTTCGTTCGAGATCATCCGCCGGATCGAGATGCGACTCCCACTCGAAGGTCTTGTGTGCCCAGCGCAGCGTATCGCCCTGGCAGTGGAAGACGGTGTAACCGTAGTCGAAGCCGTGCCAGGTGCCGCTCCACCACGCCGCGCTCGCTGAAGCACTGGTCAGATACCACACACCGTTGTAGCAGAACTCTTGGATATCATGACTGTGGCCTTGCAGCAGCGCTTTGACCTTGTGACGCTCCAGCACGTGGCGCAGCTCCTTCGTGTCGCTGACCACCATATGCCCGATTGCGTTCGCTTTCGCGTTTCCGTTGATCTGGTTAATCGCACAAAACGCCGCGATATGCGTCATGACGACTTTGGGCCGATCGCCGGCCGAACCGAGATCCGCGCCGAGCCACTCGAGTTGCTCCGGGCCGATCCGGGCCTCGTACGACGGGCCGTCGGCCGTCTGCACCGGAAAGATGCAGTCAAGCACCGCGAAATGCCACCCGTGATAGTCGAAACTGTAGTACGGCCGCTCCCATTCGAGCCGGTCCATGATCATCTTTTTGCCGAGGTCGGGCTCGTCGAGCGACACCTTGCGCCGTGACGACCACCCGAGCACGTCGTGGTTGCCCATGCACGGATACCACGGGATGCCGAGGGCGTCGGAGCCGGCCTTGAACAGACGAATCTGCTCCTCGAAATCCGGCTTCGGCGTGTACATGCCGTCAAAGGCCATGTCGCCGCCCATCAGCGCGAACGCCGGCTTGTCCGGCAGCGCGCGGACAGACTCAGCGCACGCAAGCCAGCCTTCGCCGCCCCGGCGCCGTGTGGTCACGTGCATGTCCGTCAGATGCACGAACGCGAAATCATCGCCGCTCAAGACCTCGTTCCGCGGCGCGGCAAGTCTCGCGGTCTGATGGCTGCAGGCCAGGCTCCCCGCGCCGGCCGCCGCGGCACCCAGAAGAAAATCACGTCTGGTGATCGACATGTGTTGGTCCTCCGTCCATTCGTGCGGACTCAGTCGGCCCATTGTAGGCTGGTCCGGCGACGGCCGCCGCCCTATTCCGCGAACAGCGCCTGCACAAACGTCTGCGGATCGAACGGCTCGATATCGTCCGGCGTCTCACCAAGCCCGACGAACTTCACGGGAACATGGATCGCGTCGCGAATGCCCACGACGATGCCCCCTTTGGCCGATCCGTCCAGTTTGGCCAGGAACAGGCCCGTCACGTTCACATGCTCGCTGAACATCTTCGCCTGGTTGACGGCGTTCTGGCCAATGGTCGAATCGAGCACGAGCAGCACCTCGTGCGGGGCGCCGGGGATCTTCTTCTCGACGACGCGTTGAATCTTGTTGAGTTCTCGCATGAGGTGGTCCTGCGTATGCAGGCGACCCGCTGTGTCAATCAGCAGCACATCGGCCTCGCGCGCCACCGCCGCCTCACAGGCATCATAGGCCACCGCGCCGGGATCGGCCCCCTGCTGATGCTTGACGATCTGCACGCCCGTGCGCTCGGACCAGATCGTCAACTGCTCGACCGCTGCAGCCCGAAACGTGTCACACGCGCCGAGGATCACGCGCTTGCCCGAATCCGCAAGGTATTTAGCGAGCTTGGCAACGCTTGTGGTCTTGCCCGAACCATTGATGCCCGCGACGAGAATCACCGTCGGCCCCGACTCGGCGAACCGCAACTGTCGGTCCGCCGACGGCCAGTACGCGGCGATCTGCTCCTGCAAAAACGGGATGATCTCCTGCGTTTCCTTGATCGTGCCGGCCTTCCAGGCGCCGCGCACACCGTCGATAAGCTTCATGACCGTGGCCGGCCCCATGTCGTCGGCCAGCATCGTCTCTTCAAGCTGCTCGAGCACCTCGTCGTCGATCTTCTTGCCGAACGGCAGGACCGACCGGAACCCGGACGTGATTCTCTCCCGCGTCCGGGCCAGGCCTTTCTTAAGTCGATCAAACACACCCATGAGACTTGTGGTTCTCCGCTTCCTGGTTGTCGTACTCGGTCGGGCCGTTCATCCGGCCAGATCGGCTGGCGGTTCTACGGGGGCCTCCTCGGCCGGCTGGCTCTTGCGCCACACGGCGTCGAGGACCCCATTGACGAAGGCCGGCGATTCGGCCGCGCCAAACTCCTTGGCCAGCTCGATCGCCTCGTCGATCGCCACGCGAACCGGCGTCAGCTCCGGCTGGCTCATCTCAAACAGCGCCAGCCGCAACAAGTTGCGATCGACCAGCCCCATCCGGCTCAGGTCCCACCGGTGCGAAACTCCGACGATACTCTCGTCCCAGACCGTTCGCTTTTCGAACGTAGCCCGCGCCAGCTCGGCGGCGCGATTGCGCACCGGTTCGGAATCCGGCTGCTCGCCCATGAACCGACCGATCGTATGCCAACCGTCGGCGCCCTGCACATCGATAACGCAGAGCACCTGCAACGCCAGCCGTCTTGCCTGATGGATTTCCCGGGGACTCACGCGTTTGGTCGCCAACCCGCTCGGTCGTTACTGCCCTTCAACCGCTCAAGGCGCTCGTGGCGGCACCCTGTCATCTGGCCTTCTTCTTCGACCGCAACTGCGGCAGAAGGTTCGCCATCTCAATCGCCGCCGCCGCCGCATCCGCGCCCTTGTTGCCCGCCTTGGTTCCGGCCCGCTCGATCGCCTGTTCGAGCGT
>JAFGKA010000359.1 GCA_016928855.1 Phycisphaerae bacterium | reverse complement strand
GCTGGCGCAGGGGCTGTTGACGGATAAATACCTCGACCGTGACCGGCCTGTGGATTCACGCCTCGTGCAAAGCGCCGACGTCTGCGCTGCGCGCCTCCGTGATCGCGCGCCGATCGAATGTGTGCGCAAGCTCAACGCCATTGCGCAACAGCGCGGTCAGACGCTGGCACAAATGGCGATTGTGTGGTTGCTGCGCCGGCCGGAGGTGACGTCGGTGCTCATCGGCGCGAGCCGCCCGGAGCAAATTGACGAGAATGTGACGGCATTACGGAATCGGCAGTTCACTGCGGACGAACTCGCGGAGATCGACGCCGCGCTCGCGTGAGACAACGAATCTCCTCGATACCGGCACGAAGCCTCCCGCAGGGCGAGGGAGCCTCACGCACCGTGCTGCGATTCTCGGGGGCGTCAGACGTGCTCGACGGCGCGCAGGTGATCGAGGAGGTGCCTCAATTCTTGCTTGTGCACCTTGAGTTCGTCTCGATAGGTTGTGTCGTCCGTGTGCCGGATTTCCGGCCCAAGGTCGGCGACCTCGCGCTCCACGAGCGTCGCGAGCATCTCCCGCTCTTCGGCGGTCAACTCGAGCATCATGGCACACCTCCACCCCATCTTACGCGTGGGATCGGCCGGTTTCCATGCGAATCACGCGGTCCGCCGGGCGGGGTGGCCGGCCGATTCGGGCTGGATAGAGCGAGCGGCGACGGATGCCGGGCGCGTTTCGGGCGACTTATCGGACTTTTTCGCTCAGGCTTCGCGCGAGTCGTCCGGTGCAGCTTCGGGCGGTGCGGCGGCTGCGGCCGATGGCGGGCCGTAGCACTTTTTGTGGGCCCACGACGCGAGAATCTGCGAGAGCGGGAAGGCAAACAGCACGAAGAGAAACGCGACCAGCTTCGGCGCGTGCATTGCATCCGTCACGCGCGCGCCGGCCCACGCTGCTGGCAGAACGATCACAAGGATCGCCACAATCGAAAACAGGCGTTGTCCCGGGTGTGTCCCGGACGCTTTCGATGCATCACTCATGAAGCCAACTCCTCCATTGCCAGCCGGTCGGATCCGTCAGGACTCCGCCGGGGCCGACTCAAATCGTACGCCGACCTTCGGCCCCAGGGCCAGCAGGTGCTTGCGTGCCTGGTCGTATTCCGCCGGGTTCGCACAGTGTTCGACCATCAGCGGGATATCCCGGTCCATCGCCGCCAGCCGTCGCAGGTACGTTGTATAGTCGATCGAGCCCGCGCCGGGGGGCACTTCTTTGAAATGGACGTTCATCTCGGGCAGCCACATGAGGTCCTTCGCGTGGCAGCTCACGATCCACGGGCCCAGCTTGTCGAAACACTCGTTGATCAGCGCGGTGTTGTCGTAGAACCGCTGCGGTGAGTTCACCATGTTGCAGATATCGACGTGCGCGGCGAACGCTTCGCGATCAACCGCGCGGATCATCCTGAGATAGGCATCGGGTGAGTCGGGAAGCGACCAGCCCATCATCTCGTAGCCGAATTGTGCCCGTTTGGGTTTGACGGCGTCGATGATCGTACGGGCATTCTCGACCGCGGCGTCGAAGAACGCCTTCGAGAGATTCTTCGGGTGCGGGCCGTACCAGACCTCTTCGTTGTACGAGCCGGCAATATTGACGCAGCAGCCGGCGCCGATCGCCTCGGCCAGCGCCAGCCCCTCCGTCACCTGGGCCAGATTCGTCCGTCGCTTCTCGGCGTCGGCGTCCAGCAGGTTACACCAGCGACCGACCTCGGCGATGACCACGTCGTGCTTCGCGTAGGCCTCCGCGGTCTCGCGGACGCGCGCGGCATCTTTCACATCGACGGCGGGGCAGTAGGCGGCGCGGTAGCCGAGCTTGCGATGGGCCAGGGCGACGGTTTCCGGGTCGGCATCCTTGGGCAGGTCGAAGACCGGCGCGCCCAGCCGCAGCGCCCGGCGGCTGCCGGTTGATTCCGCCGCCTGGGTCACGGCGGCTCGGGCTACGCTCGCCACGACGGCGGTGCCGATTGCGCCCTTGATGAAACCTCGCCGATTCAGTGTGTTCTCGTCCATATCGCGCGTCCGTGTGTAACAAGGCACCAAACTACGGTTCGGGCGTGTATATGATACGGCCGTCAGGTCCGTTTGCACAGTTCGGCGATGGCGCCATCGAGCCTCGGTCCGAGCACCGGCCAGGTGAACCGCGCCACCGTGCGGGCGCCCCAGGTCGGATCGTCGTCCCAGAGCGTGCCCGCTTCGATGCGGCCTGCCAACTCCGCCAGTCGGTCGGCCAGTGCGTCGGCGTCGCCGGCGTAGAAGAAGCGGTCCGTTTCGCTCGCTCCGGCGGCGCTGAGGATCTCCGGATACGCCAGCCTGCGTGGCAGCAGCGGCCAGGCACCGGCGGCGATCGCCTCGACGACGCTGATGCCGAAGAACTCATGCCGGGCGGTCGAGATGATGATGTCCGCCTCGCCCAGGGCCTCCTCATAGGCTTTGCGCGTGGGCTGGAAGCCCCAGCGGTCGATCCGGTCGCTGAGTTCGTGGCGGGCCTGCTCGAAGATTGGCGGCTGTTCGCGGAACTGCTCGCCGACGACGCTGATGCGGAAATCAACGCCGCAGTGGCGCAGAATATTCAACGCCGCGAAGAACGTGTCCGGATCCTTGTCGTGCTCCCATCGCGCGGCCCAGAGGATCCGCATTGGTCCTGGGTTGCGCGGGCCGCGCGGCTCGAACGCCGCCACGCCCGGGGGGTATACGATGGCCTTCCTGCGTATCCGGTCGACCGCGTCCGTCGGCTGGCAGTCGGGCATTCGCGGCAGGAACGCGGCCATCGCGCCGAGCCATGCGTCGCGGTGAAACGCCGAATTGAACCAGACTTGCGTCGCGGCCAGCGCTGTTGTGAGGTTCGTAAAGGCGAAGTGCCAGTCTCGCTCGCTTTCCTGTCGAACGGGGTACGTGAGTTGGTTCTCGTGGAAATACGCGACGGTCGGCAGCGAGCGGACCGCCGTCGGGGCGAGGCCGAGGAACTCGGCGAGGTTCAGCATGTCCGAGCAGAAGAGTGCGTCCCAGCGTTCGCCCGCCGCGACGCGTTCAGCGACCTGTTCGGCGAACGTAATCGCCGCGTGGCGCATCCGCCATTTCCACTTGTATGCGGGGAGCCCGAGGACTGTCCACGCGTGTTGGCTGTGCGCGATCCACCCGTCGAGAAACGCCTTGTGACTGCCACCGTGATATGGTTCGAGTGCGAGGATTCTCATGTCATTGGGCCAAGGAGTCCGCTTGCGGCTGGATGCGCCCGTACGTTTCGTACGCTACCGTCGATGGGGGCGCTGGTCAACGCGTCTCCGCGAATGGCCGTGTGCGATTGAGGCCGGTCGCGTGCCGCTTGGTCAACGTTGGTGGCTGAGCCGGAAGAGCCGCCTTGCCGTCGAGGGGGGCGCGTCGATACGATTGCTTTCGGTATATCTGTTTGGCGGCTGGGGTCTGGCTCCTTTTTGCCTGGCGCGGCTTCGTCCATCGGACGCTCGTTTCAGGTTGCCAAATAACACGAGTTGGTCCGCGAGGGCCGTACGCAAAAAGGTGCCTGACCCCCTCTCTTCTCTGATGGGGAGGCCCGTGCAGAAGTTCACGCGACGCGATTGTCTGAGGTGGGGGGCTGGAGCAGGGCTTGCCTGTGCGTCCAAGGCGCTGCTGCCGGGCTGCGCCCCGCCGCCGATCCTGCAGCCGCTTGGGCCGTCGGCTCCGATCGCGCAGGGTGCGAAGGTGGCGGCGATCCGCGGGCGCGACCTCGCCGCGATGACGCGCGAGGCGTTCGACGCCGTCGGCGGGGCGTCGGCCATTGTACATCCGGGTGAGACCGTCTTCATCAAGCCGAATTTCCTCACTGTCGGGCTTGTCGAGCATAATCCGTTCGACGCGGGTGAGTGTACGAAGCCCGAGATTCTCATTGCGGCGGCTGAGGCGTGTCTGGCCGCCGGTGCGGCGGAAGTCTTCATCGGCGACGGGGCGCAAGTGTTGTCGATCGACTGGACTGCGGTTCGCACGCTCGACGGCTCGACGACAATGGCGGCCGAGGCCGCGCGGCTCAACGCGACCTATCCGGGAGCCGTGACGCTGGTGAGCCTGAACGCCGACTCGCCGGCGTGGGATCCGCTGCCGTCGCCGGGGACGAGCCTGCCGCACATCCTCGCGTCGAGTCTGGTGGTTCGCGCGGATCGGGTGATCTCGGTTCCGGTGCTCAAGACGCATCGGCACATGAAGGTGACACTGTCGCTGAAGAACTTCATCGGCGTCGCGCCGCTGGCGCCGTACGACCTCGGGGCGGGCTATCGCTCGCGGCTGCATCTGGCGGCCGGCGGGATTCCGCAGTGCGCCATCAATCTCGCAGCCGGCATGCGGCCGGACCTGGCGATCATTGACGCGTCGATCGGCTGTGAGGGCTATGGCCCGTTCGTGGGGGCGGACCTCGGCCAGCGCGTCGATATGCGCGACCGGCTCGGCGACTGGCTGCTGCTGGCGAGTACGGACCTCGTCGCGGCCGACAGCACGGCGGCCCGCGTCATCGGCCACGACCCCGAGGATATCCCGCACCTGCATATGGCCTACGAACAGGGCCTCGGCCAGGCCCAGGCCGATCAGATCGAGCTGATCGGCGCAAGTCTTGATGAACTCATCGTGCCCTGGACGCCAACACCGCCGGGCCCGGCTTCGCCCTATGCCCTCACGTAAGCGGCGGAGCGGGCTTGGGTCGAGGGATCGGCGGGGCTTGGTCGATACATGGGGATCGGCCGTGTCGGTGACGGTGCCAGGATGCCACCGGCCGGTGCGCGTTCGCTAGCGGAAAGGAGGCCGCGATGGCCGCTTCGCACAGGCAGGCATGGATGCCGACGGCGTGCGCTATTCTGGGGGTTTCGATTCTTGCTGCGGCACATCTGAAAGCTCAGCAGACCGATGGGCCCGTGATCCCTGTGCCATCGACAGCCGGAGAGACGCCGCCTGGCGCATCGCTGGCAATGGATCGGCATATCCAAGGGCGAGTGACCGGTCCGGACGGCCTTCCGCTGGCCGGGGCCGTGGTCTCGGTGTTCAGCCGATACGAAACGTACCTGGCGCCAGTGGCGATCGGCGAGACGGATGGCGATGGTCGGTATGACATCGGTGCATTGCCGTCAGGACTGTATGCCGTTGAAGCTCGCGGTGGGGCGGCTCACCCGTCTCTCGTGCCGATGTGCTACGACCGGCGGAAGGGCTCATACACTTTGTACAACCGGAATCAGGCGGATGAGACACTGACCGAACTGAATCTTCTCACGGGCGATGCCGACGGTGTGGACTTCCACCTGCAAACCATCGGTGGCGCGATCGAAGGCCGAGTCACGCAAGCCGACGGCGTCACGTCGGCAGCCGACTTGGTCGTCGTACTCTTTGATGAGCAGCAGCGCGTGGTGGACAGCGGCACAACAGATGCTTACGGGCGTTTTGCGCTCTATGGCGTTCGCTCCGGGCGGTATCTGCTCGAGTACGGTCTGTTGGACGATTCGTGCTATGATATGAACACATACGATAGCCTGCTGGGGCAGATCTGGTACGACGACAATGCGATGCTGGCTACATGGATCGACGTGAAAACCTCGGTGATTACGGCCGGCGTCGACGGGGCCTTTATGCCGGGCGGGGTGATCTCAGGCAAAGTCACAGCCGCCGATGGCGTAACGCCGATCGAGGGGGTAAGCGTCGAGGCGATCTCACCGGTCACATGGCGTGCGAGGGGGACCCGGGCGACCGGTCCGGACGGAACCTATACAATCTGCGGCCTCATGCCGGGTGAACATATCGTGCAGGCCTGTCCGGCAGGTGGCAACGAACTTCCTTATCAATGTCAGGTGTATGCGGATGTGTCCGCTATGGAGGAATACTGCGCCGATTATTCGCAGGCGACGCTCATTTCGCTGGGTGCCGGCGATGTCGTCGAGGGGGTGGACTTTGCCCTTGTGTGCGAGCCGGAGTTCGCGCTGAGTCTGCGCGATCCGATTCCGCCGGCGAGCTGCTATCGCGGAGGCGATATGCTGACGGTCGAGTGGCCGGCCGGTCTGCCGACGGATTGGCTATCGTTGGAGGTGCTCAGCCTTGGGGCAAGCTACTGTGGCATGAATGTGTCGGAAGTCGCGGCGAACGAAGGGTTTGCGACGATTACGCTACCCGATGACTTCCGCGAGGGTCAGTACGTGGTGAAGGGTTCTTACGGCGCGTGGTGTGAGCGAGTCCGAGGCCAGACCGAGCCGTTCTGCGTTGCGCGCCGGGAGCCGCCGGCAACACTGACGATCATCGAGCCGACGGGCGATCGTTGCCTGCAGGCGGGCAGCAGGCAGGTCATCCGGTGGATGTGCGAGGGCGTAGGTGGTTCGGTGTATGTGATGATCCTGCGCGAACCGTTTGGCTTCCTGGAGTGGGGGTCGGTGCCGGCATCGGCGGGGCAGTATGCCTGGACGGTGCCGTATTATTGTGGCGACGAAGGCGAATACCGGGCTGTCGTCAATGCTGCCGGGTGTTCGTATGTCGGTGATCAAAGCGATCCGTTTTGCATTACGGGTTCGCTGCCGCTGCCGCACGTGACGCTTACGGCTCCGAATGGCGACGAAGTGTTCACGCTTGGGGCGGCGATGCAGATTCAGTGGACGGTCGATCCGCCGGGTATTCGGTGGCCGATGCACGTCTACTTGTACAAAGCCGGCCTGGGGGTGGGACGGATTGCCGAGGTGGACGTGGCGGATGGTGAGTTGCAGTGGAGTGTATCGCCATTTGTCGAGGCTGGCGACGATTACACGATTGTGCTGTCACCGATCTACCGGCATCTAGCTGTGCAGTTGGGGGACCGGTTTGACGTGCAGAGAAGCGAGGAGAGTGACGGGCAGTTCAGCATTGTTGGTGAGACGTTGCCGCGTCCCTTAATAACTATTACGTCACCAAGTGGTCTGATGACGTCGTGGTTTCGTGGCGCGCAGGAATGCGTGACGTGGGAGGCGGAATCATCACTTGATCTCGAAGGCCTTAATGCTGTGGTCTACTTCAGCGAAGACATGTTCGAAAACCTCACGGCCGTGGGCTCCGGTCCGCTGACAGGCGGTCAGGTGTGTCTCGCGGTGCCGTGCGGCGAGCAATTCCGGAGCGGAAGCGTCTACGTGGGAGTTTCCGGCGATGTCTGTGACCCTACGTTCGAGACAAGTGTGCCTGTGTATTTCCGGCATACGCCAGGGTATGTGGATTTCGACTGCGACGGCGATGTGGACCTTGCGGATTTCGCCGTCTTTCAGGCGTGTTTCCGCGGGGAGAACCATCCATACGCGTCCTGGCCTGCGGCGGAGGGGTGCGAGAGAGCGGACGCAGACAGCGATGACGACGTTGATCTTGACGACTTTCGGTACTTCCTGACGTGCTTCAGCGGACCGAACCGCCCGCCGACGTGTGAATGGTAGGAGAGGCGTTGCGAGGCGGAGATGTCCCGCGGGGGGGCATTGCTTGACGCCGTAGTGGCGGAATGCCGACCCTTCGTGTGCCGCTACACACGTGGCCGGTGCGTGTTGACACTTCGGCGTGGGCGGGGGTGCGGACGCGTGCGTCTTCTTTTTCGTATTGGCTTCGGCTCGACGGGGCATTGACTACAGGCTAAGTCGGTTTGCGTTGCCGTTGCGCCCGCTCTGTGCGATGGTGCGAACCGGGCGAGTGCGGCGGGACGTTGGGGGAATAGGCAGGCTGACGTTTCGTGTTTGTTTCGCACAAGCTCTGCGGTCATGGACCCCCCTCGTCTTTCGCTTGCCGTACTGCCGCCGGCGCGGGTTGTGGGCCGGGCTCGCTTCCAGCAGGGTGTTCGCACATTTCGAACCCGCGCGTGTCGGTTTTCCGTCTCCATTTGTGGTGATGGAAGCGTCCGCGTGGATTGCCGGCTGTTGCCCGCCGATTGGTCCTCGGATTCCGTCGCCAGGCCCTCAGGGCCCGCACCGACCGACCCAGTGATGCGACGCATATCCGTCAGGGTGCGTCCGCAATCACTTCCATTTTCTTGTTGTGGCGCCGGTCCGAGAAAGTCTCTCATGGTCGTCATCGGGCACGCGTGCGCATGTTACCGCTCTACCATGCCGTTGAGGTTTCGTCCGTCGGCTGCGTTGAAAAGACGCCGTTTTGTTGAATACCCCACTTGGCGGCTATATACTATCTCGTAAAAGGGGTATTCATGTGACTCCAGTAGCCCCTACCGCTTGTGGTGCGGCCCAGAGCTGACGTGCTTGTTCAGATCCTTGTACGG
>JAFGKA010000358.1 GCA_016928855.1 Phycisphaerae bacterium | reverse complement strand
TTGTCGCGGCGGGCCGCGCGTACGGCGCGACAACGGGGCGGGCGACCGGGATGACCGGCGGCACGGCGTCGGGTTCAGGCGGAACAGACAACAACACGTTCACCTGGCTCTTCGCGGAACGGTTCATTCCCGGGGCCGTGCCCGGTTCTTCCGCATTCTATCGGGTTCGGAGAAATGATGACATGGCAGGTCAGCCGGGCGTGCACGTTCACCTTCCGGGGGGTGGCGCCGACGGCTTGCCGGTCCGTGGGTTTCGGCCGCGTCGCAGATCGTCGTCACGACTGGCTTGCGGGGTCGTCCGGATCGGTTTCCACGGGCACAACGGGCAGGGGGCGGGCCATCGCGTCGCGGAACCGTGGCAGATAACGGGTGAAGAGCTCGACAGCTTCCCGGTCCTGCCGTCGGAATGAGAAGACCGCACGACCACGGCCGCTGCCGGCGAGCACGTACCGGCCCAAGGCGCCGCCGCCGATGGCCACATAGCCGATCGCGCCGCCGCCGAAGGCGAACAGCCCGAACGCACCCCCGCCGAGTGCGACAATGCCGACGGCGCCGCCACCGATGGCAAGACCGCCGACGGCGCCGCCGCCAGCCGCGATGACGCCCAGGGCAAGCCCGCCACACGCGATGATTCCAAAGCCGAAGCCAGGGTGATTCGTGCCCATGCCGGCCATGTCGAACAGGGAAATCCCCGCGACGGTGATTCTCGTCAGGCCTGGCATCAGCTTCGGCAGCAGCAGGGTGCCTCCGAAGGCGAGGGCGAATGGGATATACATCAGCATCTGGTAGAACATAAGCGCGCCGCGAAAGGCCGTTGGGTTGAACGCCGGATCTTCCGGAAGCAGTTCCGGCGGGAGTTGCCGCCGCAGCCGTGCGTTTTCGCGTTCGAGTGCGTCGAGTCGTCGCTCCAGCGATCCGATCGGGTCGTCAGTGGCCATGCGAAACCTCCCTTGCCGGCGCCCGCGCGAGGAGCGTACCGCGCTGTCGTGGGGCCTGCAATAGCGTAGTACGCGTGGTGCCTGTGTCGGTGTCTGATCGTCAGCGTGAGGAAGCGGGTCGTTGCGCGCTCCGTACGCTGATTTGCCCGGCCAGTCGCTCGACCGTTCCCATGACCGCGTCGCCGAGACCGTGCTGCCCGTTCGTGAACACGTCAGCCGGCGTGCCCTGATCACCACAGATGCGGACTGCGGCGTTGATCGGGATCGAGCCCAGGCAGGGTACGCCCAACTCATCAGCGGCGGCTACGGCACCCCCCTTGCCGAACAGATCGTATTCCTTGCCCGTGTCCGGCGCGATGAAGTAGCTCATGTTCTCGATGATTCCGAGCACCTCGATGTTGAGCCGTCGATACATCATGGCCGCCCGTACCGCGTCGGCCAGCGCCACGGCCTGCGGCGTGCAGACGATCACGGCGCCCGTGACCGGAATTGTTTGCGATAGCGTCAGCGGCACATCGCCCGTGCCGGGTGGCAAGTCGACGATCAGGTAGTCCAGTTCTCCCCATTCGACCTGTTCGAGCAGTTGCTTGACCGTGTTGTGGACCATCGGCCCGCGCCAGACGACGGCCTGTCCGGGCGGGATGAGGAAGCCCATGCTGATCGTGCGCACCCCGTGTGCCTCGATCGGGAGGATGCGGTTCTCGTCGCCACTCATGGCTGGCTTGGCCTCTTCGACGCCCATCATCTTCGGAATCGACGGGCCGTAGATATCGGCATCGAGCAGCCCGACCTTGGCGCCCGAACGAGCCAGCCCGACCGCCGCCAACACGGCTACGGTGCTCTTGCCGACGCCGCCCTTGCCGGCGCCGACGGCGATGACCTGTTTCACGCCTGGCAGCGGGCTCGGCGTTTCGGAATGCGACTTGCGAACCTTGGCACTGAACTCCACATCGACGGCATCGACGCCGCCCAGCGCCATGATTGCCGCCTCCACATCGTTTCGGATCGGTCCCTTCATCGGGCAGGCGGGCGTCGTCAGTTCAATCTCAACGCGGACATGGCCGTCACAGACCGCGACGTTCCGCACCATACCGAGCGTCACAAGATCCTTGTGCAACTCGGGATCGTTCACGCCGCGAAGCGCATCGATAATCTGTTCTTTCGTCGGGGATGGCATGGTGCGGTGTTGTCCTTTCATGTTGGATGTCAGTGGTTGTTTCCGCGAACCCATATATAGCACTTCTCGGGTGCGATTTCCATCGGGCTTGCGGCCGCCACATTGCCCGGCGAGCACGCGTAAGTCATTTCTTGAAAAGGGCTTCCAGGTCATCCGGCGGCGCGACCACCGGCGGGGTTTTCGGCTCGGTCGCCGGTTTGTTCACCGCCGGTTTCGATGGACCCGCCTCCGTCAGCCGTTCGATCACGAGGTCCTTCGTCAGGATGCCGAGCAGGACGATCGGTTCATCCGGACGGCCCGCCGGAAAGATGGCCAGTAACGGAATGCTGGCACCCGGCGCCAACTCATTGATGAAAGCGCCAATCTCCTCGTCGCGTCCCGTCCAGTCGGCCACGAGCGGTACGATGTCGTTGTCGTTGACGGCCCGCGCGACGGCCTGGCTGTCGAGCACGAACTTGAGATTGTATTTGCAGTTCAGACACCAGTCTGCGGTCACGTCGACCATGACCGTGTGGCCCGCGCGCGTCAGTTCGTCGAGTTTTGCCCGTGAGAACGGCTGCCATTCGATGCGCCCGGGCGTCTGGCTCGTCTGGATGGCGCCCCACCATGACAGGCCGACGATGACGATGGCGACGATGCGCGCCCCAGTGCGTGTCACCGGCTTGCTGTCCAGCGTGACGTACCGGCCCCAGAGCCAGCAGGCCAGCGAGACACCGAGCAGGAACGCCAATGTCCACACGATGCCCGGCCCATCCGGCTGGCCCTGCAGGATGCTCAGCAGATAGACGACGGTCGCCATGAGGACGAAGCCCATGACATGCTTGAACGTCTCCATCCACGCGCCGGGCCTAGGCATATGCCGCAGCCATCGTGGGTTGGCGGTCAGGATGATGTAAGGTGCGGCCATACCGACGCCGATCGCGTTGAAGACGAGAAATACCACCGACGTCGGCTGCGAAACGGACCATGTCAGGACGGAGCCAAGAACGGGGCCGAGGCAGGGCGTGCCCATCGCGGTGGCCAGCGCGCCCTTGGCGACCGAGCCGATATAGCCTTCCCGCTCCTGGCGGCCGGCCGCTTCTTCGAGGGTGCGGGGAACGCCCAGCGTGAAGACGCCAAACAGGCTCAGGCCGAACGCAAAGATGATCGCGGTCATCACCAGCACGAACACCGGGCTCTGGAAGTGCTGACCCCAGACGAGGCTCGCGCCCGTCGCGAGTCCGGCCAACACGTTGAAGACCAGCATCATGCCCGCGGCGAACGCGAGGCCCAGCTTCAGCACGCGGGCCGGCGATTCCTGCGCCTGCTGGACGAAACTGAGCACCTTGATGGAAATGACCGGCAGCACGCACGGTGTCACGTTGAGGATCAGACCCGCGAGGATCGCCAGCATCAACCAGAGCAGCAGCGGTCGTTGTGACGGTGCCGTCACAGCGCCGTCGGAGGCCACGGGCTCGGTGGCCGAGAAGATGTCCGCATGGAGGGAGTTCACGGTGGCGCCTTCCTCGGCGACGGGGATGGTCACGCTCCATTCGACCGTTTCGGGGGGGGCACAACTGCCAGTGCGGTCGTCGCAGGCCTGATACGTCAGCACGCCGGTGATTGTCGTGGTCGGCCCGTTGAGATCCGGCTCCGCCTTGGCCGGCAGTACAATCGCGATGCGGCCGTGAAATTCGGCCACCGCGCCGATGCCGGCGATCTCGCGCTTGGCCGCTTCAGGGTAGGTCGCGTCGCCGATGGTCAGCCCCGCGACGGTGTCGGGGAACACATCGGTCGCGTGGGACTCCTTCTGCAGCGGCTTGTTCGACTGGATATGATGACCTTCCTTGATGTCCACGACGATGGCGATGCGAAAGCGGTCCTTCGGCCGCACGCGGTCGACATCGGCGAGCACCCGCAGCGCGATGTACTCTGCCGCGTCGCTTGCGACCGGAAGTGCACGCCTTGCTGCCCGGAACCTGTTTTCGTTCGCGGCTTCGCTCTTCGACGCGTCCGCCACAACCGGCAGCGTGATCAAGAGGGTCTGGTCTTCGAGGACGCATGAATCCTTGTCGCAGACGAGCCAACGAAGTCTTCCGGTGAGGGTCACGGGCGCGTCGGTGGGCGTGTTTTCCGGCACGGTCAGCCCGGCCAGCAGGACCGGCCGGCTACCGAGGACGAACGAATCCTCGACGGTGGTCGGATAGCGTCTCGGCGCGGGGAACTGAAGCGGTCCCGCTTCGAAACCAGGCGGCAGCGTCCACTGCACGGACGGTGCCATCCCCGGTCCGCCCGGGTTTCGCCAGTAGAGATGCCAGCCGTCCTTGACGACGAACGCCACGGCCAGCGTTGCCGGCTGGCCTGGCACAAGGGCGGTCCGATCGGCGAGCAACTCCGCCGTGGCCTTGGCGTCGCCTTGGCTCTGGGCTGCGAGATCGGCCGTGGTCACCAGGCCGATCAACGTCAGCAGCGTCAGGATCGTTCGACGCAGTCGCATGTGAGGCTCCTTCAGTCTCCCAAACACGGCGTGTCGGGTTTCTATTCCCGGCGTGTCGGAATTCTAACACACGAATGCCGCAAGGCATACTCTATGGGGTCTTGGCTGGGCTTGTCGGTGCGGCGGCGGATTTCTGGAGCCGTAGCGAGTTCAGCACGACCGAAATCGAACTGCACATCATCGCGGCCGCTGCCGCGCCAGCCGGCAGGATACCCAACGCCGCCAGTGGAATCGCCGCGACGTTGTAGAACATCGCCCAGAAGAGGTTCTGCCGAATGACCCGCACGGACGCACGCGCTAAGGCGACCGCTTCGGCCACCAGCACCAGATTGTCGCCGACCAGCGTGATCCCCGCGGCTTCGCTTGCGATTTCCGTGCCGCTGGCGAACGCGATGCCGGCATCCGCCGCAGCCAGAGCGGCGGCGTCGTTGATTCCGTCGCCGACGAACGCCACCCGTCGCCCCTGTGACTGCAATTCGCGGACGACGTTTACCTTGCCGTCCGGCAGCAGTTCGGCCTGCACCTGTCGAAGACCAAGTTCCGCGGCAATGGCGGCCGCGGTGTGCCGGCTGTCGCCCGTCACCATCATCGTGTTGAGGCCCATCGCCTCGAGCCGTTGAATCGCTGCCGCCGCTGTCGGGCGCGGGCGGTCCGCCAGGCCGATCAACCCGTCGAGTTCGCCGTCCCGGGCCACGGCTACGCAGGACTGGCCGTCGGTGGTGATTCGTTCGATCCGTTCGGTGAGGGTATCGCAGTCTACGCCGTGACGATCGAGGAATTCGCGGCTGCCCGCCAACACGCGATGGCCGTCGAGTTCCGCGGAAACGCCGAGGCCCGCGTGCTGTTCGTAGTGTGCGGGCTGTGACGGCGTGATTCCCCATTCGCGGGCCTTGGCGGCGATGGCGCGCGCCAGCGGGTGTTGCGAGAACTGCTCGACGGACGTGGCGATGTGGATCAGGTCGCGCGGCTCATGGCCGCCCGGCTCGCCGTAGACGTGCAGGACCTGCGGCTTGCCCGAGGTGAGTGTGCCGGTCTTGTCCAGCAGAACAATGTCTACCGTGCCCGCCGCTTCGAGTGCGGCGGCATCGCGGACAAGGATGCCGCGCAGCGCGGCGTTGCCGGTGGCGACCATCACGGCCGTGGGCGTTGCCAGCCCCATCGCGCAGGGGCAGGCCACGACGAGCACCGCGATGGCACAGGAGATCGCTTCGCCAAGCCGCCGGGCCATGTCATCGCTAGCGCCGAACGTAGTCTGACCGACGAAGGTGACCACGGACAGTGCCATGACGATGGGCACGAACACACCGGCGACACGGTCCGCGATGCGCTGCATGCGCGTGCGGCTGGCCTGCGCCTGTTCGACAAGGCGGGCAATGCGGGCGATCGCCGAGTCCGCGCCGACCGCCGTGGCTTCGATCACGACGCTCCCGGATACCACAAGCGTGCCGCCAAACACCGCCGCGTCGGCCTCGACATCGACAAGCATCGACTCTCCCGTGAGCATGCTCGCGTCAACAGACGCATCGCCTTTGAGGATGCGTCCATCGACGGGCACGTATTCGTCCGCGCTGACGCGGAGATGATCGCCGACCACGACCTCCGAAACCGGAACAGGCACGCACTGGTCGTGGCGCCGCAGCACATTGGCGATCTGCGGTGCGCGTCGGGCCAGGGCACGCAGGGCTGACGAGGCGCGACCGCGGGCGCGGGCTTCGAGGTATTTGCCGACGTTGATGAACAGGAGAATCATCGCTGCCGTGTGAAGATGGTTGCCTGTCAGAGCGGGGCTGGCTAGCGCGATAACGCTGCCGACGAATGCCGCAACCACGCCGAGACCGATCAGGGCGTCCATGTTCGGTGCGCGATGGCGTGCCGCACGGAGCCCGCTGCGGAGGATGGGCATGCCCGCGGGCGACGCAAGCAGCCACAGCGTCAGGCCGGCCTGGACCATCATCGGCCACGAGAAGCCGTCGGCGGGTGCGTGCGTTGTGACGAACCGGGCAAAACCGTGGATCAGAATGATGGGCAGGCCCAGGGTTGCCGCGGCGACGAGGCTTCGGCGTGAGCCACCGGAGACATCGTCCGGCGTCGTTGGCGGCTCCGTCAGCCGGGAGGCGGCTGAGCCGTCGGCCGGTTCGATGGAGGCGACCTCGTAGCCGGCGTGGCGTACGGCATCGCTGAGCTGGTCAGGCTCGGTGGCCGCATCCGCCAGAATGACTCGGGCGGTATGCGTCGCCAGGTTCACCGCTGCGTCCTCGACGCCGTCGACATCGCGCAGCGCGCGCTCGGTTCGCGCTGCGCACGCGCCGCATGTCATGCCGTTGATTCTCAATAGATAGCGGCGCGAAGACATCGGTGTCCTGCTGTTTCTGTGCTGCATCCCTACTGTCTGTCCGCGATGGTTGTACGTGTCGATTCTAGTCGTCTTGCTCGTCGGCGTCACTGGGCGGGGTTTTGCTCGGAGGCGCTGTTGCGGGATCGTAGGTGTTGAGGATCCATTCCCGGTCGGGCTCGAACAGCTCGACGAGCTGATCCATTTCGGGTGCATACCATCGGAAATGG
>JAFGKA010000357.1 GCA_016928855.1 Phycisphaerae bacterium | reverse complement strand
TTCACGCACCTGGCCTGGGTCAACACGCCGCGCAAGGACGGCGGCCTGGGCAAGGTGTCGTTCCCGCTGATTGCCGACCTGAACAAGGAGATCGCCCGGGCGTACGACGTTCTGATCGAAGGGGGCCTGGCCCTGCGCGGACTGTTCGTCATCGACCCGAAGGGCATCGTCCGGCACGCGACGATCAACGACCTGCCGGTGGGGCGCAGTGTGGACGAAGCCCTGCGCGTGATCCAGGCCTTCCAGTTCGTCGAGAAGCACGGCGAGGTCTGCCCCGCCAACTGGAGCCCCGGCGCGGACACGATGAAGGCCGACCCGGTCGGCGCGAAGGAGTATTTCAGCAAGCACGGGTAGGAATCGTCTGCCCGCATCGCCTTCTTTGCAGCCCGAGGCGCCCACGGTTCGCACGAGACGGGTAGGGTCCGCGCTCGCGGACCATCGAGCACTGCGACCGACCACAGCCAAATGGTCCGCCAAGGCGGACCCTACTGAATGAGCTTCGGCGTTTTTGATGCGATTGCCCCGCACCGGCGCGCCGCCAACACGTTGCCAGATCGGTACGCGGCGTCTATAAGACGGGTTTTGCGTAGCATGCGATGGCGTGGAGGTGCTGTTCATCGTGTTGTCGAAAACTGCCATGATGCACGTGTCGCGAAGCGGTGGGCCTCGATGTCGGCCGGGGCATCCGGTCCGGCCGCCGCCTCGTTGCCAGGAAGGGCCGGTTGGCGTGCCTCTCGCGCACCCCAACGCCGTGCCCCCGCCATGGGAAACCTATCCGGCGCCGCGGGTATTCGAGCGCCTTGTGCAGCCGGCGCGGCCCGGCATGTCTGACACAAGGACCGCAACCGGTTTCGCCGGGCTGCCGGTCCGTTCGGTACCCTGGTCGTGGTCGGCCCTGCCCAAACTCCGCGCCGACGACGCGGTCTACCTCACGAATGTCGATGTGGCCGCGAAAGGCGCGAGTTGGGCGCGGCTCATCGAGCTGGCGGAGCGCGGCGGCGTGTTCATTTCGCTCGGCGCGCTGGCCACGCTGGTCAATCGCGAGCGACGCGGGACCGCGGTGCTGCGCATCCGGCGCGCCACGGACATGGTTCCCTGTGCCGAGGTAAATGACTCGAACTTCATCACGCGCGGCTTCGCGCTCGATGATATCCTGCCGTATGGCTGGTTCGACCAGGCCAAGCGAACGTATATTCAACGCTGCCTCGTGCAGTCGCCCGCGCTCGAACGGTTCTGCAAACGCGAGGGGCTCTCGACGGTATTGAGCACCGATGCCGCTACCCGGCGCGCGTCCGACCATCCGTTGTGTCTGTACCGCCAGGGCCGCAAGGGCTTCCTGCTGGTCATCGATACGGAACCGCCGTCGAGCTGGCCGACGGCACAGGCCGTATCGCCGTACGTGCGCCGCTTCGTCGCGCAGGCACTGGGGCATCAGGAACCATTCCGCGGGCAGTACACTGTCACGCCGCGCTCCCATCAGGAATTCGAGCAGACGATGGCGGGCCTGTCCGAACGGCTTGCGTTGATCCGATGGGTCCCGATGCACAGCACACGCAGCGAGCCTCCGATCGGCTGGGTGGACGTTCGCAAGCCGAACGATCGCATGTTCACGCCGGCGGCATCCGTGCGGACGATCGGGATCCGGACGGGCTTCGCCGCGGATGAATGGGACCTCGTGTCCGGCGTCTTGACCGCGCTGAAACAATTCTTCCGACCGCCGCCCCACAGCCGCACCGACCTTGCGGCGTTGCTGTCACGAAACACGATCCAGTGGACGCCGGTGGTCTCGCGCCGGGCGGTTCCGCCGCCGGCGCCGGACGATGAATACACGTATCTGATGGGCGTGCCGACCGCATACCGCCGTGCCTGCGCCAAGCGCGTGCCGGCGGCGCCCGACGTGCGAATCGATGTGCACCGGGCCCACAGCGATGCGATCGAGATCCGCGCGACGGCGAGCCCTGCTGAAGTGGGTCGAGTCCGGAAGGCCTGTGCGGCGCTCGCGAAATCCTTCGGCGTAGCAATCGTCATTGACGCGGCGAAACGCAACGGCAAGAGCGGAACGGCGGAATACTGGGAACTCGCGTTTCCGGTCGAGCACGACAGCCACGCCTATGATGCCATTGCGGCGACGGACCGCGTTGTGCGCGTGCTGGAGCGAGTTCTGTTGACGGTGATGGGCTGATCCCGACGGAAGGCGGTCCGCGGCGCGACCGCTACGGGCCGGACACCTCGGCATTTTCGATGATTGTCAAGGCGGCATCGTGCGCCTCGGCGGCCACCACGACATAGCGAACCAGCTCGTTGACCCGTATGACGAGATGGTTGCCGATCTCCGCGGACAGGTCTGCTGCGCCGAAGAGGTCATACACATTCGCCTGGCCGGCCAGGCCCGGCAAGACAAGTCGTTGTTCCGTCCACCCGAATGGTCGCCAGATCGCCACGACGAGTTCGCCGCCCGGCTGCTCGAACGCCAGCGCACGAACGTCTCCGGGCTTGTCGATCCACTCCACCGGCCGGGCTTCGTTGAGCAGGCTGGTCATCCAATCCCACGCGGCCAGCGCCGGCCGCGGCGCATGGTCGTATTCGTGCAGACAGTCGTCCGGCGGCGAAACCAACGATTCAAACGGCTGAAACGGACGAATGCGGCTGCAGGCGAAATCCGCGCCGGCGATATGCTGGATCAGCATGGATCGGACCAGCCGTGAGGCACTGAGCAACGGATCGAGGTCCGGCGATTGGACGGCGGCCGGCGCGCGGCGGTCGGATTCGATGCGGGGCCGGTATGCATACGCCGAGCCCGCGCGGCCTGGCACCGAAAGATTCCACCAGCCCACGCCGAGCGTACCCTGGTGCAACGCGGCCCAGCGTTCGAGTTCGGGCTCTGCGTCCTCAGGCAGCGGCCATCCAGCCAGGCACTCGAAAACGACGCCGTCGGGTTGCGAGGACGGGCGCGTGGCGGCCTGTGACGTCGGCGCAGTTGTTGGCTGTGTTGCCGGAACCGGTGCATCGAGTTCCGAAGCCTCAACGAGCACGGCCGGCGCTTCTGCATCCGGGGCGCCAAGCCACTGACGGATCGGTTCGCGCCGCGATGACGCCATCCTACCGGCATTCGATCGTTTCACGAGGACAGCCGCGACGGCGTCGCCGGTCGTCGCGGCCCATTGTCGGTAGGCCGCCTGCCGGACGGCAGCCTCGGCCGGCAGGCCATTCAGCCGGACGACGGCATCCAGCGGCTGCTCGGCCAGAGCGGCGGTGGCGTGTTGCCATCCGACGGAATGCCACCCGAGATCGTACGGCATCGCGACCCAGCCGGCGCCGAGTTGCGCCGTGCGCATCGACAGCATGCCCGCGTCGGCCGCGAAGCCGAAGTAGTTGCCGCGCGGGACAGGATCCAACAAATCGACGACCGCCATTGCCCGCTCGTCCTGCGACAGGATCGACGACGAGGCCGGCGTACCCGACCACGCCGTGACCTTGGCGCGGTAATACCCACGGGGCAACGTCAGCACGATCCGATCATTCCAGAGCGCGCCGGGTTCCACGGTCGGCTGGACCGTCTTGGTCCAGACCGGCCGGTCGGACGCATCGAGCAGGTCCATCGCCACGGTGCCCGTGTAGGCCTGGCCCTGGTAGTTGAGAAGATGAACGGCGATTGCAGCCGGTTCACCGAGCAGCACGAGATCGCCGAGATCCGTCGGATGCGGCGCCGGGCCGATGATGCCAACCTCGACCGGCGAAGGCGGCGGGTAGGGATCCTCGGTTCGGGCGGAGCCGAGGCTCACGCCGTCCAGCCAGAAACTCGGTCGCTGGCCCTGAGCGGTCCCGGTGATCCGGAACACGAGCTCGGTCGCGGCATACCGGCCCTGTGGCGCGCCGCGGACCGCGGCCGGCGTCAGAAAGATATGCCGGTGTCGCCCCCAGTCCATACCCACCTGGAATGACCTGGCCCGAACCACGATGCCGCAGATACGCCACTCTACTGTTACCTCGGCGGGTGCTGACGCCCTCGCGTAGAAACTCAGATGGTATTGTTCGGCAGGCCGTCGTGCGCCGGCTTCGGCAAGCTCGAACGGCCCCAGGCTGATGTACGCGGGCACGTCGGCATCGTTCACGAGCAGTGATGCGTTCCCGATGGGTGTCTCGTCACTGAATTGCCAGGACGTCGGTGCGGCATAGGCACCCCGCCCCGGCCAATCCTGCTCAGACCAGACGACAAGGCCTTTGGCGCCGACCTCGAAGTTGCCGTTGGGAAGAAAGTTGGCATTCGGCGAGCCCTCCGGCGAATCGGATGTCGAAAGCGTGCCATTGTAAGGCAGCGTCATCCATGCAAAGCTGTCCGGACTGAGGCGCTCGACGACGAGGTTGTCGAAGCCGAACGAGGCCCCGCGATCGACGTGAACGATCTGCAGCCAGGCCCATTGCACGGTCTCATCGAACCAGGTCAGAAAGGTCTGCTCTTCCCATGCCGGCGAGGCCCGGCCGATGAACGGTAGCGACACCGTCTCGCGCCGGCCGTCGGTGGTGGCCACGACCCAGCGGATCTGCGGCGCACCGAGATAGCGGACGCGAGCCGCGCTGGTCATCCAGGTACCCAGCCGCACGCGCACGACGCTGTTGCGAATCATCTCGCCGGCGATGGAGCGTTGAATGCCGTGCAGCCCCGGTTCAAGCGGCGCGCCAAACTCCAGGTACGCATTGTCGGGCGCTGTCTGGTGCACGCGCAGCATCGGCGAGCCGAGCACCTCCCACGGGTCGGGGGATTCCGGCGTAAAGGCTTCGAAGCCTTCAGCGAGCAGCCGGGTACTCCCGCGATGCGCGGCGGCCACCTCGCCGACGCGGAGATGCCGCTGCTGCAGGTAGGTGCCCATCCGACCGAAACGCGGCGACCAAGTGGCGCTGGGGGCATACGCCGGATGGGTCGAGTCGGGCGAAATCAACTGGCCGCCACCCTGCTGAATGAACGGGCCATTCGTCAACGGCGCCGGTGCGCAGCCCACCAGCGCAAGCGCGAATGACGCAACGAGTCGTCGATTCCAGGTGGTGCGCAGTCTTCCCATTGGCTACGGCCTTGGCCCGATCTCCCCGTATCCCAGTGTACACGACGGGCGTGCGTCAGTCTGGTTGCCGCTCACGGGCCGGCAGCGGCGGCAGGATCTTCTCGATCAGCGTGGCCCACTGGCGATAGCCGGCATCCGTCAGATGCAGACCCTCGCGAGAGAACTCCTTGCGAAGCAAACCTTCGTCATCGGCAAACGGCTTGTAGACATCCAGGAACGTGCAGTGGAAGTCGGCCGCGATGCGCTCGAGTCGTTGGTTGAATTCGATAATCGACGGCACGAGCGGGGCATACTTGTCGCGCGTGGGGAACAGCCCGACGATGACCAACGGGACGTTCGGCAGGCGCGTTCGGATCGTGCGCACGACCTTGCGGTAGCAGAGGTCGATCTCGTCGATCGAGGGCGTGCCATGCCGCCACAACTCGCCGAGGTCGTTGACGCCGTTCTCCAGAATGATCTGGCCGGGATTGCAGTCGAAGACGGATTCCTCCAGCCGATGCAGGATGCCGCGCTGCGTGATGCCGATGCGGTCGGAGCCGATGCCGCGGTTGATGATCCGCCGGCCGGGCAGGTGTTTGTCGGTGTCGAAGCCCTCGATGTGCGACGAGCCGACGAGGACGATGTTCTTCGCTGCAGCGTTCTCGCTGCGGAACTGCGCGATGCGGTCATAAAAGTGCTGCGCCCATCGGTCGACGGCGGCCGCCGGCCGCGTCGTCACCCCAGCGTCGGGCTCAGCCGCACGGGCGACCGACGCCGTGCCCAAGGCGCCTGCGCACGCGGCTATCAGGCATGGATACAGGCGGGATCGTCTTGTCATGCAAGGTCTCCTGTGGCCGACGGCTCACGATGGCCCGCGTCAGGGCGCCGGCCCGATCGGACTGAACCTTCACCTGGCCCGATTGCGGTATAGCGAGGGATCCACGACGCCAAGCATCTTGTCCACATCCAGTCCGTCGAGGAAGCCGCTAACCGCCTCGGCCTGGGGCCGGGGGTCGCGGATCATCGCGTTGTAGTCCACCTCTAGCACCTGGAAACGATCGGGATGGGCCCGCATGTGGTTCTGGACCTTCTCGATCTGCGTGCGATAGATGGCGATCATGCGGTCCTTCGGCAGATCGTCCGTGCTCTTGCCGTGCCGTTCGAGCATGACGTTCTGGGACTTGACGACTTCGTCAAAATGCCGCCGCGTGAACACAACGCGGTAGTGATAGTCGAGTGGCAGGTCGAGCAGAAGCAGATGCACCATCTTCACCACCTTGCCCAGCCCGTCGGCGATCCAGGATGCGTCGTGCTTCGTCTTCTTGACCGGCTCGAATTCGTAGTAGCCCTTGGGGTTGTCCTCGTCGGCCTTGCGGACGTTGTCGATGAGCGCCGGGATGCCGCCCTCGTCGATCATGCGCATCATCATCGAGGTTCCCGAACGCGGCAGGCCGGAGACGATCGTCAGATAGTCACGCTGTGGCATTCACTTCATCCTCTCGTTGGGACGCATCGAATCTGTCTTCCGGTGGTGATGCCTGTGCGGGCAGCCCGCCAGCCAAACCGGACCGGCCATTGTACCGGCGGGTGGAGCTCTCGCCCAGTTGGCCCGAGGAAGGACGTCAGGTGCCTGTTGGTGCGCGTCCCGCGCCTCGCCGATCGAACGGCCCGCCACAGGCCCCGCCGCTATGCGGAATCACGCCCGAGAGCAACGCTTTACCGCTTCCGCAGCGCCTCTGGCGGCCGCGACAACACCGTCCCATCATCATTGAAGGTCGTCAGCCGCAGGCGCTCCGGCGAAACGTCGACCCGGATCACCGTGTTCGTCCCGCCCACCACGATCGGGAATGCCCGTTCTTCGTTCGCGGGCAGTTCGGCGTAACGGTGGGTGTGGCCGGAGATCATCAGGTCGATCCCGGCCTTGCTGAGCATGGGGCTCCAGTTGTCGCGGATCCACGGAGCGCGGATGAACTTGTCCGGCTGCCTTTCTTGAGGTACCACCGGCGGAATGTGCAACAGACACACGCGAAAACGCGCTTCGCGAAACGCGGCGCTGCGAAGCTCGCGTTCGAGCCACTCGGTCTGCTCCCGAATGTAGTCATCGAACGCCACCAGTCCGCTGTACTCATCGCTGGTATCGGCCTTGTCCTCACCGCCGTCGAGCAGCAGGAAGCACACGCCGCCATGATGGAACGTGTAGTAATACCGTCCGCTGGCCGTGGGAAAATAATCCATCAGATCCCGTGCCAGCGCACCTCGCGTCTCGTGGTTTCCACGAACGAAGACCAGTGGAATACGCCCGGCGAAGAACTCCGTGCAGGGATCAAGAAAATTCTGGAAGATCTGCTGTTCGGTCATCGGGTCGTTCATCACGTCGCCCACGCCGAACACGAGATCCACCCCATCCCACTGGACCGAGCCCAGGGCCTGCCGAAGCGCAGGAGCCCGATCGTGGCGGTCCGTGAGGACACAGAACGAGGATGTCGGCTTCTCCGGGTCAAGCGTCGTGAATCGGCCCTCGGCCCTCACGCTTGGCCCAAACCGCACCTTGTACGGCTTGAAGTCGAGAATCTCGGTCGAAATTACGCGATAGGCGTAGCTCGTCCCGGGGCGCAGCCCGCGCAGCGCGATCCTGTGCAGCGTCGTGTTGGCGTCGATCAGGCCGTGGCGGGCGCTGACGGCGACGTGCGGCATGTCGTCCGCCGACGGACCATACTCCACCCGGGATACACACTTGTTATTTGTCGTCCACACGAGGGTCATGCCGGTCGGCGAAGGCGCCTGGAGGTACGGCCCGCCGACGATACGAAGCTGCGGCAACGCCGACAGCGAAGGCGTCTCGACGGCCTCGCTGACCAGGGCGCATGACAGCGAAAGGCCCAGTACGCGGAGCGAAAGATGCGAGAAGATCATGCCTGAGAGTATAGGCGCTTGCCACCCGGTGGCCAAGCTACACCCTTCCGGTTTGCCCGTCCGCGTGCGTTGTGCCGATGTTCTCTCGCCAGGTTGCGTGCCCGACGGAACGTGGTATCGTGGCGGCGGGCGATTGTTGAATCGCGCCGATGGCATCCCCCTCAGGCACTCTCAGGAGGTTCGACGATGGCGCATCCGAACCGATTGCACCGTCTGCGTGACACACACGCTGTTCCGCTGTTGGCCCTGACCGCATTTCTTGCCGCCGGATGTTCCGGGCTGGTCGGCGCGGCAGCCGACGGCAACGTCGCCGCGGCGAAGCCGATCGCGCCGCTGCCCGTGGATCCGAACGTGCCGACGCCGGAATCCGTGCTCGGACACGCGCCCGGGAATCAGCCGGTCGCGTATGACGCGCTCGTGCGATACCTGCACGCACTGGCCGACGCGACGCCGCGGGTCACGCTGACGCCGTATGGCGAGTCGTACGAGGGCCGGACGCTCTACTACCTCACGATCACCAGCGAGGCCAACCATGCCCGGCTCGCCGAGATCCAGGCCGAAAACGCCAAGCTCGCCGATCCGCGCAAGCTCGCTGCCGGCGAAACCGCCGAGACGATCGCAGGGCGGCTGCCGGCCGTCGCGTGGCTCGGCTACAGCATCCACGGCGACGAACTCTCGAGCACGGATGCGGCAATCCACGTCGCCTACGAGCTCGCCGCGCGCACGGATGCGACGATGCGCCAGTGGCGCGACGACATGGTGATCCATGTCGATCCGCTGATGAACCCGGACGGACGCAGCCGCTACCTCGCGCAGCTTGAACATCTGAGCAGCATGGTGCCGAACCCCGACTACCAATCGATGCAGCATCGGGGGCTCTGGTCGGCCGGACGCGGCAACCATTACCTCTTCGATCTCAACCGTGACTGGCTGATGCAGGCACACCCGGAAACCCGCGGCCGCATCCAGGCGGTGCTGTCGTGGAACCCGCATCTGGTCGTCGATTCGCACGAGATGGGCGGGCTCGAGACATACCTGTTCAGCCCGCCGCGCGAACCGATCAACACGTACATCCCCGCAAAGGTGATGGACTGGCGACGGCGGTTTTCGGCCGATCAGGCCAAGGCGTTTGATCGCCACGGCTGGAGCTACTACACGCGCGAATGGAACGAGGAATGGTACGCCGGCTACACGAACTCGTGGACCGCGCTGCTCGGCATCGTCTCGATTCTGTATGAGCAGGCCGGCGTCGACGGCACGTCGGTCCGGCAGCCGGCGGGCATCTCCCTGACCTACGCCGAATCCGTCCAACACCACATCGTCAGCACAATGGCCAACCTCGCCACGCTGCATGCGAATCGGCGCGAGATTGTCAGCGATATGTTCGCCGATCGGCAGTGGGCGGTCTCCGACGCAGGCCCGTACAACGAGACATTTCTCCTGCCACCGAGCCCGGATCGTTCGCGGCAGGAACGCTTCATCGATCTGATGCGGCGCCAGGGCATCGAGATGGAAGTGGCCCAGGCCCCAGTCGAAGCCGGTGGCGTGGAAGACGTCTGGCATCAGAAGGTGGAAACGCTGACGTTCCCGGCCGGCACACTGGTGATCCGTTCCGCCCAGCCGCACCGGCGACTGCTGCATGGCATGCTGGCGTTCGACCCCCGCATGTCGACCGAGTCGCTGGTCGAGGAGCGCGAGGAATTGGAGCGGCGCGGGGACACGCGCATCTACGATGTCACCGCGTGGAACCTGCCGATGGCCTACGGGCTTGATGCGTATTGGGCCGAGCGAATCGGCGATGTCGAGACCGCGCCACCGACACCACCACGGGCCACGGACGGTCCATCTGTCCGGGCGACCACCGGGAAACCGTATGGATACCTGATCGACTTCGCGGATTCGGCAGTCTATCGGTTGGTTGGGCGTCTGCTCGAGCGCGGCGCGAAGCTCCGCGTGGCCACACGAGCCTTCACGATTGGCGACCGCGCCTACTCGCCCGGCGCGATTCTGCTGCGTGGTCACGAGAACCCGGCCGACATCGCGAAGATACTTGACGAAGCGGCCGATGGGCTGCCTGTCGACATCACCGCCGTCGACACCGCCCTGAGCCAGGCCGGGCCCGACCTCGGCGCCGAACGGTTCGTGCTGTTGCAGGAGCCCCGCATCGCAGTCGCATGCCAGTGGCCCATGAATCCGCAATCTTTCGGATCAACGTGGTACTGGCTCGATGCGCGCATCGGGCTTCGCGTTTCACTCGTCAACGCACAATACCTCCGACATTTTGATCTGCGCAAATACAACGTGCTCGTGCTGCCGGACGCCTATGGCGCCGATGCGCTCGCCGGCGTGCTCGGTGATGACGGCCTCAAGCGACTCAAAACCTGGGTCGAGGCCGGCGGCACTCTGATCGCCATCGGTGGCGCCGCTCAGTGCCTG
>JAFGKA010000356.1 GCA_016928855.1 Phycisphaerae bacterium | reverse complement strand
GGGGCGTGGAACAAGACGCACGAGACGGGGTATTTCCTCGTGCAGACACGGTTCATGCTCGTGCTCGAGCGGGGCGATGAGTTGTGGCTTGCGCCTCTGGTCACGAACAATTGGCTCAAGGACGGCATGAGAATCGAGGTTGTGGCGGCGCCGACACGTTTCGGGCCGGTCAGCTACCGTATCAAGTCCGCCGTCGGTCAGGGGCGCATCGAGGCGACGATCGAGCCGCCGACGCGTTCGGTGCCGAGGCGGATCGTGTTGCGGCTGCGCCATCCCGAGGGCAAGGCCGTGCGGGCCGTAACCGTCAACGGCGAGGATTACGCCGACTTCGACGCCAGGGCGGAGACCATTCGCCTTGAGCCGGGCCGTGAGGTGATCCGTGTCAGAGCGGAGTATTGATGATCACGGTAAGTCGGGCTTCCGATGCAGGCGTCCTTGCGGCGGTTCATGCCGGATGGGAGCAAACTGTGCGGTGGGGGCAATTGCCATTATGATAATCGCAGGAGGCCGTAAACCATGAAGAGGATCGATTCTGTTTTGCTGTGTTGTTGGCTGGCTGCGGGCGTGACGGCGTTGTTGACCGCTTCGGTGTTCGGGGCCGATCCCGTCGCGGCGGTGCCGCTTCATAAGATGCCGGCGCAGCCGTTGCAGACGCGATGGTACACGTTCGAGAACGTTAAGGGTGAGAAGGGTGCCGCCGCCAAGGCGCGGTTCGGGCGCAAGGGCGCTCCGGCCACGGGGCTGGCCGCGGGCGAGCGGCTGGTGCTGGCCGACATCGAGGGCAGCGGAACCGTCCGGCGGATGTGGATGACGTTGTACAACCGCAGCCCGAAGGCCCTGCGCGGCCTCAAAATCGAGATGTACTGGGACGGTGCGAAGACGCCGGCCGTCAGCGCGCCCTACGGCGATTTTTTCTGCCACAGCCTCGGCCACATGGTCGCGTTCGAGAACGCGTGTTTCGCCTCGCCCGAGGGGCGGTCGTTCAACTGCTTCGTCCCGATGCCGTTTCGCAAGTCGGCCCGGATCGTGCTCATCAACGAGTCGGACGAGAACAACGGCGTCTACTATGACATTGCCTGCACGCTCGGTGATTCGCACGGCGACGATATGCTGTATTTCCACAGCACCTGGCGGCGCGAGAACCTTACGGAGTTGCGGCGCGATATGACGATCCTGCCGCGGGTCGAAGGGCGCGGACGGTTCCTCGGCTGCAACCTGGGCGTCCGGCTGCACCCGTCGATGACGAACTTCTGGTGGGGCGAGGGCGAGGTCAAGGTCTATCTCGACGGCGACAAGAACAACCCGACGTTGTGCGGCACAGGCACCGAGGATTACATCGGCACCGGCTACGGCCAGGGGCTCTTCAGCCATCAGTACCAGGGTAATCAGTACATCTCCGAGAAGAAGGATGCCTTCGGCTTCTACCGGCTGCATATTCCGGATCCGGTCTACTTCTACAAGGATATCCGCGTCACGATCCAGGTGATGGGCGGGCCGAGCTTCAAGGCGATGCTCGATGCGTTGGACAAGGATCCGAGCCTGCGGTTCATGAAGGCGGGCGACGGCACGGAATACTACACGCGCGAGGAGTTGGAAAAGGAGCCGCATCGCGCCGAGGTGATGGAGCGGATCGACGATCACTGCGCGACGGCGTACTGGTACATGGATCGGCCGGAGAACGGGCTCGGTCCGATTGCGGACATGGCCGATCGCGTCAAGGATCTGCCGTAGCGGTTTCGTACGGGGAAGGGCATTCATGACCGGTGCATGGCTCGACGAGTTGAACCCCGCGCAGCGCGAGGCGGTGACCCATACGGAGGGCCCGCTGCTCGTGATCGCCGGCGCGGGCACGGGCAAGACTCGGACACTCGCCTGCCGCGTGGCATGCTTAATCGACCGGGGGGTGCCGGCGGACCGGATTCTGCTGCTGACGTTCACACGGCGGGCGGCGGCGGAGATGCTCAGCCGTGCCGGCCGGCTCACCAGCCAGGCGACCGCCGGCCACGTATGGGGCGGGACATTTCATGCCGTCGGCAACCGGCTGCTGCGGATCTACGGCGAGGCGATCGGGCTTTCGCGCGACTTCACCGTCATGGACCAGGGCGACGCGGCGGATCTGATGAATCTCATCCGCGGCGAACTCGGCCTGGCCAAGACGAAACGTCGCTTTCCCCGCAAACAGACGCTCGTGGCCATCTACTCGCGCACTGTCAACGCGCAGGACAAGCTGGCTGCCACTGTCCAGCGCTACTTCCCATGGTGTGTCGAGGATCTCGACGGCGTCAAGGCGATCTTCGAGCTGTATGTACAGCGCAAACGCGAACGCAACGTGTTCGACTATGACGATCTGTTGCTGTACTGGGAGGCCTTGTGCGCCGCCGACCGCGTTGGTGACGCCGTGGCCGATCGATTCGATCATATCCTCGTGGACGAATACCAGGATACGAACGCGATTCAGGGGCAGATCATCCGGCTGATGTGCAAACGGCGGCAGGATGTGATGGTCGTCGGTGATGATGCGCAGTCGATCTATTCGTTCCGTGCCGCGACGATCCGCAACATTCTCGATTTCCCCGAGCTGTTCCCCGGCACGCGCACTGTTACGTTGGAGCAGAACTACCGCTCGACGCAGCCGATTCTGGCGGCGTCGAACGCGGTGATGGCCAGTGCCCGCGAACGCTTCACGAAAGAGCTGTGGTCCGATCGCGCTTCCGACCGCAAGCCGGTCCTGTTCACGTGCATGGATGAAGACGAGCAGTGTAACAGTGTGTGTGACCGCATCCTCGAACACCTCGAACGCGGGATTCCGCTGCAACGGCAGGCCGTGCTGTTCCGGGCGGGCCATCACAGCAGCCAGCTCGAAGTGGAGTTGAGCCGCCGCAATATCCCCTTTCACAAGTACGGCGGGCTCAAGTTTGTCGAGGCGGCGCATGTCAAGGATCTGCTCGCGATGCTGCGGATTCTGGAGAACCCGTACGACGAGATCAGTTGGTTCCGCGTCCTGCAGCTTCTTGACGGCGTCGGGGCACGAACGGCGCAGCGCCTCATCGAGGCGCTCGGTGTGCGGCGCGATGTTCCCTTCCCAGGCACGCGCGAAAACGGGGGTGGCCCGGTCTCGCCGTTGAAGCGCCTGCTGGCCGATCCGCTGCCGGTGCCGCCGGCGGCCAAGGAGGGATTCGAGCAGTTCCGCATTCTGATCCGCGAGTGCACGGGGCTTTCGGCCAACGGCAACGGGAACGGCAAGTCGGGCACGGCGGAGCCGGCGGGGCTTTCACTCGCGGCGCAGGTCGAGCGCATCCGGGCGTTCTACGATCCGTTGCTGGAGCGGAACTACGAGAATCCCGCTATCCGTTCGCGCGATATCGAGCAGCTCGAACAGATCGCCCTGCGGTATCGTTCGCGGAGCCGGTTCATCACGGACCTGACGCTGGATCCGCCGACATCGACGTCGGACCTGGCCCAGCCACCGTTTCTCGAAGAGGACTATCTGATCTTGAGCACGATCCACTCGGCCAAGGGTTGCGAGTGGGACGTCGTGCATATCATTCACGCCGCCGACGGGATGATCCCCTCGGACATGGCGGTCGCAGACGAGGCCGGCGTCGAGGAGGAGCGGCGCCTGTTCTATGTGGCCATGACGCGGGCCAAGGACCGGCTGTACGTCTACTTCCCGCTTCGCTACTACCACCACGGTGCCCGTCTCAGCGATCGTCACAGCTACGCGCAGCTCACGCGATTCCTGCCGGCGCCGGTTCGCGCCCTGTTCGAGCAGCGGGCGACCAAGCTCGTCGAGGCCGAACTCGGCGGCGGCCGCCGGGCGCACGTGGACATTCACAAACGCCTCAATCGCCTCTGGGAGGACTGAGCGGACGATAGTTCGGGCGCTGCGGGGCCGGTGGTGCTTGACCGCGAGATCAGGCTTGTGGCACCGGCGAGGGCGACAGGACCGCGCGGAGGGCGGGCTCGAGTTCGGTGTGCTGAAACGTGTAGCCCGTCCGTTGCAGGCGTGTTGGGCGGACGACCGCACCGCTGAGCAGCACCGCATCGGCCAGCTCGCCGAGCAGAAGCCTGGCCGCGAACGCCGGCAGCGGTACGCTCGCTGGCCGGCGGAGCACGCGTCCGAGCGTTGTGGCGAACTCGGCATTGGACACCGCCCCGGGCGCTGTGATGTTGACCGGCCCGGCCAGTGTCTCGGTGGCCAGCGCGTGGCAGAAGGCGTCGCAGAGGTCGTCCAGCGTGACCCAACTGACCATCTGCCGCCCCGAGCCGATTCGTCCGCCGGCGCCGGCACGGAACGCCGGCAGCATCTTGGCGAGCCCGCCCCCGTTGGCCGCGAGCACGAAGCCGATCCGCATCAACGCGACGCGAACGCCCGCCGTGGCGGCCGGCGTGGTCGCTTGCTCCCACTCGGCGCAGACGTCGGCCAGGAACCCCTCGCCGGCGGGGCTGGATTCGTCAAACGCTTCATCGACGCTTTGCGAGCCGTAGTAGCCGATGGCCGACGCCGACAGCAGTACCTTCGGCTTTGACGTCAACCGCGCGAGGGTCTCGCACAGCAGGGCCGTGCCCTGCACGCGGCTGTCACGGAGCACGCGTTTGAATGCGGCCGTCCATCGTCGCTCGGCGACATTGGCTGCTGCCAGATGGATTACCGCGTCATGGCCTTCGAGAGCGGCCGCGTCTATCTGGCCATTGGCCGGATCCCATACCACGCAGGGGCCGTCTGCTTCGCCGGGCGCAGAGCCGCGAACGACCCGTGTCACGACGTGGCCCTTGGCCTGGAGGCGGGCCACCAGGGCCGAGCCGATGAAGCCGCTGGAACCAGTGATTGCCACGTGCATCGCCATAGCACCCTATGGTAGTCGTTTTCGGGCCCGGGGACACCGGCAACGCCGACCGGAAACCGAATTGGCCCCTCTGGCTTGGCGAGGGCGCCGCACGGCGCAAAAAAAGACGCCTCCAGCCACCGTCCTGACGGCAGCCGGAGACGCTTTTCCGCAGACCGCAATGGATTCCACGCGGTCGTAAACGCACGCGCTTCAAGTCCCCGCACGGAACCGCACGTGCCCCCTCGCCACCGGTGACTCCGGCCGGCAGCGAGCAACTCTCTCCGAACTCGTACGGCCGATCGATTGCCCCATCCGGGCATACGACCAGCGAATTATTCGTTCCCGCGCCGCCCAAGCGTTCCCTGCCCCATTGGCGGGGAAATCCGCGCTCAGGCAGCGCGGGTAAAGGGGCAAACTCGGTCGGTCGTGGGCCCAGCCTGGTGTCCGTCACGGGCGGAGAATAGAGTCGGCGAACCACCCGCCGCAGTTCCACAAACGTTGCGCTGCCTGTCCCCATTTCGTCCGCCGGCTGACCGTTTCTGCCGACCGGACGCAGGAAACATACAAAACAAAGTGGAGCTGGGCAAACGGACTCTATGAAAATGAGCGTGCTTTTTTTTCGGGCTCGTGGGCGTGTCGCCGCAGGCGTCTATGCCGGCCGGCTTCGTATCACCGCAAAGGCGACGTAGGCGATGTAGAGCGAGACGAGAATGGCGCCGTCGAGGCGTGAGATGCTGCGCCCGACCCGGGCGAGCACCCAGAGCAGCAGCAGTGTGGCCAGCATGATCGGACCATCCTGGGCACGGATGATCGGATCCACCGTTACCGGCGAAACG
>JAFGKA010000355.1 GCA_016928855.1 Phycisphaerae bacterium | reverse complement strand
TATCTCCGGGTCGGCACGGCCGGCGACAGCGGAATCACCGACGCCGGTCTCAAGCACGTTGCCCGATTGCGGTTGCTGGAGGAGCTTCAAATCGGCGGCGATACGTTCACGGATGAGGGCATGGCGCGCATCGCTATGCTCCCCAACCTGCGCTCGCTATCAATGGTCGGCATGGCGATCTCCATGCGTGAGCTGGCCAAGCTCACATCGCTCGAACGATTGAACATCGCGTCGTATACCAAGAACGGCGTCAAGATCTCCGACCTCAATCGCCTCAATGTCCTGCGCAACCTGCCGCAACTGGACGTGATCGCACTCGAGCGGGACAGTGTTGCGATCAACCTCTCCGGCCTGACCAAGCTCGAAGAACTCACTCTGAGTATGGCCAAAGGCACGGCGATTCGCGACGACGATCTCGCGTCGCTGGTCGACCTTAAGCACCTGCGATGGCTGCAGATCGGCGGCTTCGGTGCCTATCTCGGTGCGAGCGATGCCGGGCTCGTCCATCTGGCCGGCCTGACCGAGTTGGATCGGCTCAGCATCGGAGGCGCCGACGTCACCGACGCCGGATTGGCTCATCTGGCGGGCCTGCACAAACTGAACATGCTTACCGTTACCGGCAATTTCACGGAGGCCGGCCTGCGTCATCTCGAAGGACTCAAGGCGCTGCAGTCGCTGACCATTCAGTCAAGCAACAACTTCAGTTCCGCCGCCGTAACGCGATTACGCGAGGCCCTGCCACACCTCTACAAACTCAGCGCCGATCCGAATCGGGATATCTCGTCGAAAACAACAGGGGCCACCGAAACGCACCTGACCGTCGGCACGTCCGCCCCACCGTTCGGTGCCAAGACGCTCGACGGCAAGCCGATCGCACTCGCCGACTATCGCGGCAAGGTCGTCCTGCTGTATTTCTGGGCAACGTGGTGCAAACCCTGTGTGGCCTCGATGCCAACGATCAAGGATTTCCAGAAGGACCTGAGCCGCTTCGACGACTTCGTGATGATCAGCCTGAGCATGGACGACACGGACAGGATCCTGGAAAACTTCTTCAAACAGCACGCACTGAGCTGGCCGCAGGTCCGGATCGGCCTCAGTTCCCGGATCGCCGCCGACTACGGCGTCAACGGCGCCCCCGAGTACTGCCTGATCGGGCGCGACGGCCGCATCCTCTCGACCGACAAGGACCTCCGCACCCTGCATGCGGCCGCCACCAAGGCCCTTGAGGCCCGGTAGGGCCGCCGCCGGCAATCTCCGCGCCAACAACCAGGCCTTGACCTGCCGGACGGATTTCGCTATTCTGCAGCTAAACCGTGCTAGCATTGTCGCTAACGCGGATTGGCATGACTATCCCGATGCAGGATGTGCCTATGCCCCGTGCCCGACGCGTCACCGCCGCTCAAATCGCGAAAAGGCTGAACCTCTCGCGGACGACCGTCTCGCTGGCCCTGACCGGCCAGGGGCAGCGACACCGGATCCCCGACCGCACCATCGAGCGCGTCCTCGAGGCCGCCCGGGAGATGGATTACCACCCGAGCCTCGTGGCCCAGCAGCTTGCCGGCAAGCGGAGCAACGTCGTCGGCGTGCTCATCAAGACCGAAGCCATCGCCGATGTCCGGCTGATCCAGGCCATGGAGATGCTCGCCGCCGAGCGCGGCGTCCGGTTCATCGTCGGCCACGCCGTCGGTACGCACGAGAAGGTCCGCGAGTACCTCGACGACTTCCAGGCCCGCGGCGTCGATGCGGTCATCAGCATCTTCCACAACCACCCGGCCTACTGCGAAACCGTGCTCGCCGAACTCAAACGATTCAGGCACGTGGTCTTCTACGAGAAGCCTGGCGAGGCCTTTGGCCCCGAAGCCTTCTACGTCCAGCCGGACTACTTCGAGATGGGCCGGCTCGGCGTGCAGCACCTCATCGACCGCGGCCGCGAGCGCATCGGATTGGTCTTCAGCAACCTCGTGTTCCCCTATGCAATCCAGCGCCGGCAGGCCTACGAAGCAACGCTCGCCAAGGCCGGCCGGAGCGTGGACGAAGGGCTCATCTGGGCCCTCGATGAACGGACGTCGGAACACTGGACGGCCCCGTTCACGCCGGAGCTGGCGCTGCAGGCGGTCGATGCACTCGTCGTTGAGCGAAAGGCCGACGGCTTGGTGGCGGTGAATGATCTGTACGCGGCGCGCCTGCTCGGCGCGTTGCGGCAGCGCGGGCGGCGCGCTCCTGAAGATGTAGCGGTGGTCGGCTGTGACAACCTCGAACTCGGTACGCTCGTAACGCCGTCGCTGACGACACTGGGCTTCGACATCGATGAACTCGCCGAGCGGATGATCGAGCGATTGTTCGCCGGGCTTGAAGGCGACCTCGCGGACGGAATTACCCGCGCCGTCGTCGTGCAGCCGGAATTGTTGATTCGCGAATCCGGCTAGCGGCGTCTCTGACCGGAGCAGGAAGCAGGACCATGCGTACGTTGGACTGGGCTGTGGTCGGCACGCTCTGCCTCATCTCGCTTGTGGTGGGCTTGCTGTTTGCCCGCCGCTCGTCGACGGGCGGAGCCGCCGGCTACTTCACCGGCGGGCGCAACCTGCCGTGGTGGGCGATCGGCCTGAGCAATACCGCAACATACCAGTCCGGCAACGGCGGATTCGTCATGCTGGTCCTGGTCTACGGGCTGGCCGGCAACTGGCTCTGGTGGTCAAGCTGGATCCTCTGGATGCCGCTCGTGGCCATCATTTGGGCGCGGCTGTGGCGACGGATGCAGATTGTCACGACGGCCGAGCTGATCACCCTACGTTATGGCGGTCCGCCCGCGCAGCTCGCACGCAAAGTGTACGCCGTCGTCTGCTGCTTCGGCTTCTCGGTATTGCTGATCGGCTATGTGACGGGATTCTTCGCGAAAACGATCGCGCCGCTGTGCACGCTCAGCACGGCCGAGATTCTGCTGATCTTCGGCGGCGTCACCATTGTCTACACGATGTTCGGCGGCTTGGTCGGCGTGGTCTATGTCGATGTCGTCCAGTTCCTGATCCTGCTGCTGGGCAGCACCGCATTCCTGCTGATGGCTGTGCCGCAACACGGCGGATGGGACGCGATTCTCGAGCGGATCACCGCCATCCGGCCCGAATCGCTCGCGCAAACACCCCCGACCCGATCGCTCGAAACACTGACCATTGTCGTCCTGATGCTGCAAGGCCTCTTCTTTGCCGGCTCACCGACCGCCGGCGAGGGCATGACCGCCCAACGGTTCATGGCCGCGCGCAACGAACGGCATGCCATCGGCGGACAACTGTTCAACGCCTTCCTGGCGCTGACGCTGCGAACACTTCCGCTCGTCGGCCTCGGCGTCATCGCACTGTCGCTGTTCTGGACAACCGATCCCGCGGCGAAGGTGGGCGCCATGCCCGCGGGAATGACGCTGATCGACGATCCCGCGCACGCCTGGGGTGAGCTGGTCAAGCAATGCCGCCTGCCGCTGGGTTTCGTCGGACTGCTCGTGGCAGCGGAAGTGGCCGCGTACATGTCCACCCTCAGTTCGCTCGTCAACTGGGGCGGTAGTTTTGTCGTCAACGATTTGCTGCCGCGCACATGGAAAGACTCGCCTCAGCAGATCTGGATCAGCCGGCTGACCACGCTCGTGCTGTTTGGCCTCGCGGCGGTTGTGACGATCCTGTTCGTCAACGACATGGTGAGCTGGTTCATGTTCATCAACTCGGCCATGGTGATCTTCCTGCTGCCGCTCTCGTGGTTGCGGTTCTTCTGGTGGCGATTCAACGTGTGGGGCGAACTGGCGGCGATTGTGCTGGGCCTGCCGCTGTCGATCCTCGTCTGGTTCGTGCTCGACTTCCAAGACCCCGAGCGGCCGATGTGGCAGGGCCTCGGGCTCCTGTTCGGCCTGAGCTTCATCGTGCTGTTCACAGTCACACTGCTGACGCCGCCGGAGTCCCGGGAAACACTGAAGCGCTTTTACGCACGCTGCCGACCGCCAGGATTCTGGGGTCCCATCGCACGCGAGATCGGCGAGCCCGTTGGCGAAATCATGCCCACTCGACGGCTGGCTTTCGACGCCGCGCTTGGCGTATTCGCCTGCCTCGGCCTGGTGCTGGCGACCAACGCCGTCTTTGTTCTCGACTGGACGCGAACCCTCGCCGGCGCGGCTATGGCTGGCGTGTTGGGTACGTGGCTGATCAGCCGAATGCTCGATCACAAAGCGACCGACCAGGCTCCTGAGAGCGGCACACTTACCTTCAAGGAGACTTGAAATGCTACGCATGATCTGCGCGATGCTGGTGTTGGCGGCTGGATTCACGCATGTATGTCATGGACAGACTCCGGCGCCGGCTGTCGCCGATTGGGCGGGGGCCGACTTCGCCGGCGGTGCGAAGGAACGATTCGGTTCGCTCAAGGACGGTGAGTCCGTCAACTACGTCTACGCCGAACCGACGGGCGCCGATGCCGCGATGCAACACACCTTCAGTATCGCCGCAGTCCCGGACGCACCGATGTTCGTACACGTCAAGGGGCGTGACGACGACGGGCCGGCGCCGTGCCGAATCGCAATCGAACTCAACGGCACAACGCTCTTCGAGGGTGAGAACACGTTCTCAGCCGGCGCGTGGCAGGTAAAACGATTCGCGATTCCCGCCGCTGCGCTGAAGGCCGGCGAGAACACGCTCGTGATCGCCAACCGCGAGAAGGCCGGAACCGTCGGCATGCCGCCGTGGTTCATGGTCGCCGCGTGTGTCATCGGCCCGAAAACCTACGTCATTCGCCGCGATGTCACCAGGGATTTCTTCGTCACGCTGCCGACCGAGAAGCGGGAACTGCCCGAACCGCTGCCGGCGGGGCGGAAGCCCGGCTTCGCCATTCGCGGCACCAAGGGATGGAACTGGACGTCCGAGCAGTACCTCGCCGAGATTCCCGTACTCAAGCGGTTCAAGATGAACTTCCTGATGAACTGCTACCTCACGACATTCGTGCAAGAACCGAAGATGGAGAACCGCTGGTACGAACCGCTGCCGGACGAGACCCGGCGGGGGCTCGAAAAGGTCATCAAGGCCTGCCAAGCGGAGGGAATCGATTTCTGTTTCGCCGTCCACCCGCAACTCTGGTCGCCGCGGCCGATCGACCCGACAAGCGAGGCGGACTTCGAATTGCTCTGGCCACATTTCGCCTGGGCCCAGAAGCTCGGCGTGAAGTGGTTCAGCCTGCCGCTGGACGATGTGCACGCGATGCAGGGCGTCAAGATCGATGCGTCCGAACACGCCAAGCTGATCAACCGACTTATAGACCGCCTGCGCGCCAATGACCCCAAGGCCGAGCTGATCTTCTGCCCGACGTGGTATTGGGGCGACGGCACCGGCAAGGAGCAGAAGCCCTATCTCGAAACGCTCGCCCGCGAACTGCACAAGGATGTATACCTGTTCTGGACCGGCGACGCCGTCGTGGGCAACATCACGCGTAAGGGGGCCGAGACATTCAGAGGCCTGGCCCAGCATCGTATCGTTCTCTGGGACAACTATCCCGTTAACGACGCCCATCCGACCATGCATCTGGCCCCGGTTACGCATCGCGACCTCGACCTGTGCGACGTGATCGACGGCTACATGAGCAACCCGCTCTGCCAGCAGAATGAAGCGAACCGCCTGCCCATGCTGACCTGCGCCGACTACGCGTGGAACCCGGCGGCGTACGACCCGGCCCGCTCGATCGGCCAGGCGATTCTGCATCTGGCCGAAACGCCGGCGCAACGCGACGTGATGCGGGATCTCGTCGAGGCCTACCCGGGCATGCTGATCTACGGCAACGGTCCGGGCTTCAACGCCGTCCGCCACAAACTCGCGCAGATCACCACCATCCCGCATTCGAAGCAGGCCGCCACGGCGTTCATCGAGCACATGCAGAGCCTGGCCAGGCGGATCGGCGAAGCGTTCCCGAACGGCTACGTCGCCGAACGCAAGACATTGGAGAATGACATCGCCGAACTCCAGAAGATGTATACGGCGAAATACGGGCAGTAGGTCGCGTCAGAAAGGTCATGTTTATCATGCAAGTAGGCGCATCACAGGTCGATATTACGCCTGAAGTCGGCGTCGAACTCGCCGGCTTCGCCAAGCGGATCCAGCCGTCGACGGGAATCCTCGATCGGCTTGGCGCCCGGAGCCTGTACCTGGAACAGGACGGCGAGCGCCTGCTGTGGATCCATGCGGACCTGATCGGCGTGGATCGCCCGCTCGTCCTGGCGATGCGTAAGTGGGCCGGCCAGAGATGGGGGCTTGAAAGCCACCAGGTCATGATCTCGGCCACGCATACGCATTCGGGACCAGCAACGATCCCAATCCAGGAAGCGGGCGCGTACGACACGATGTACGTAGACCGCCTTATGACGCACATGCAACAGGCGGCCGAAGCGGCCGTGCGCGCTATCGAACCGTGCGTCGTCGCCACGGTCGAGGGGCGGCTGGATCTCGCGGTGGATCGACGAAAGAAGGCTACGCCGCACACCGATCCGCGCGTTGCCGGCCTCGGTTTCCGCCGTGCCGACGGGCAGTATGTCGCCGCGATCACCAACTACGCCATGCACGCCGTGGCGCTCGGGCCAACCAACCGCCTGATCAGCGCGGACATGCCCGGCCGGACCGCCGCGCGTCTGTCGCAGCAATTGCCGGGCGAGCCCATCACGCTGGTGACCAACGGCGCGTGCGGGAACCTGAATCCACCATTCGAGAATGTGTCGGCCGCGCAGATCGAAGATTGGGGCGGGCAGATCGCCGACGCCATCGCGGACCGATTCCATAACGCCGAAGTGGCCGATCAGCCGGTCTTTCGGACGCTGTCCCGCGTGGTACCGCTCCCGCTCGATGCACTCGACGTGGATGAGATCGCGGCCTATGCCGCCCACATTGCGAACGACCCGACCTCGCTGGCCGAGTGGGGCGAGCGATTCCGTCGCGCCGTGGATCACTGGCGCCGCACGATGATCGCGGCTGTGCGCACAGGCAAGGCCCAGCACACGCGCGACGCCGAACTCTTCGCCGTGCGTATCGGCGACCTGGCGATGCTTGGCATGAACGCTGAAGTGTTCTCGCGGTTTACCGACGATGTGCGGGAGCGGACACGACGCCGGCTCTACGTCGTCGGCTACGCCAACGGCGATATGGGGTACATCCCGACCCGGCCCGCCTATGACGAAGGCGGCTACGAGGTTGAGATTGCCCACCTGTTCTACGGCAACTTCCGGCCAAAGGCCGGCGGGCTCGAGTACCTTGCCGAGCAGGCGGCAGAACTGGTCGGCGACGTCTTTGCTGTGTGATACGACGCGCACGTCGCCCGTGCACCACAAGAGGAATGGCTGCGATGGACAGTCCTTTTGTCATCCCGATCCAGCCGGACGCCGAAGCGTTCCTGCGATGCCTTCGCCGCGAACGAACGCCGGACCGTGTACACTTTTTCGAACTCTATCTCGATCCGGAGATTCAGCAGGCGATTTGCAACCGCTACGACGTTCTGAATGGCCTCGACCCGAACGATCCGTATTACCCGCTGCGCCGACAGATTCGCCTGCAGGCCTTCCTCGGCTACGACTACGTGCGCTGCGGCCTCGACGGTCTGCAGATGCCGCTCAAGATGATCGAGGCCGCCGATACGGCGGAGCTGGGGCATGCCGCCGGCCGCCAATACGAGGACGAGCACGTCGGACCGATCACGACCTGGAAAGAATTCGAGACCTACCCCTGGCCCGATCCGACCCGCGCTTCCGGCGAGGCACTCGAATGGTACGAGACGAACCTGCCGGACGAGATGTGTATCGTCGGCAGTTCCGGCTACGCGAGCGGGATCGGCTTCGGACGCTTCTTCAAATCGCTGATGTCGCTGATGGGATACGAGACATTGTGCTTTTCGTTGTACGAGCATCGCGACCTGGTCGCCGCCATCATGGCCAAGCTCGTCGAGCTGTATCGCGGCGTACTGGAGCGGCTGCTCACGTTCGAGCGCGTCAAGGTCATTCTGGCCAACGATGATATGGGCTTCAAGACCGGGCCGCTAATCAGCCCCGACGATCTGCGTGAGCTGACATTGCCCGCACACACACTCATGGCCGGCATGGCGCACGCGGCGGGCCGACCGTATGTCCTGCACTCGTGCGGCAACCTGGCGCTGATCATGGGCGACCTGATCGACAACGTCGGCATCGACGCGAAGCACTCGTTCGAAGACGTCATCCTGAACGTGCGCGAAGCAAAGGCTCTGTACGGCGACCGGATCGCCGTGCTCGGCGGCATCGATATGGATTTCATCGCCCGGCGCAGCGAGGCGGATGTGCGCGCCCGGGTTCGCGAGACTCTTGATACGTGCATGCCGGGCGGAGGCTACTGCCTCGGCACCGGCAATACCGTGGCGAACTACATTCCGGTGGACAACTACCTGGTCATGCTCGACGAGGGACGGCGATATAGAGCATGAAGGTGTAATTGAGGAGATTGTCATGTTGCTGATGAGAACGCTGAGCCCCTTCGCAATCGTGTTGTGGATTGGTGCGACGGCCGCCGCCGTCGCGACGACGGAGGCGCACACTGCACTGCCAGTCCCCTTCGCAGCAACCTTCGACACACCGACACTGGATCCGGCCTGGACCGTGGACGTTTCGAAGGGCAACACCGTCGAAGTCGCGGACGGCGCGCTCGTCATCCACGCCGCGATGAACACCTACGCTCATATCGAACGGCCGCTCGGCGTGGATTACGTCCGCGCCTCGTGTGCGATCCAGCCGGCGCCGGCAATCACCTGGTGCACATCGTTGTTTGTCTATTGGAACCCCGGCAACTGGTGCCAGTTCGGCATTAACAACCGCGACGGCGGCCGTTACTACGTGCTCGAAATGATCGACCAGAAGTCGCACGAGTATACACTCGGAGCCTGTCCCTTCGATCAATGGCATCACGTTGCCATCGAGGTCGGCGGCGACTGCATCCGTTATCTCTCGAGCGAGGACGGCAGCCGATTCAAGGCCGAACGAATCGCGCGCCGGCCCAATACGTTCGCGGCTGCCCCCGCACGGCTGATCGTCGGCAAGGGCCATGGCGGCCCTGCCGGCTACCCGGCCAGCGACCTCGACAACGACTACGCGACCGCGGGCGAAATGGCCACTTCGCGAATCAAGACGCTCCGCGTCGAGCCGCTCGCATGGGACCGCCTGCGCGCGACACCCGAGGAGCAGGCCGTATGGGAAGCCGAAGGCCTTGACCGGCTCGGCGATGCTGAAATGGCCGACGGCGACCCGACGTTCGAGTCGGTTGCCCGCCATTTCCCGCCGATGAAGTACCCGCGCGAGGTCGTCGGCGTCAAGGATCATCCGTATGACATCGGCGTGGCCGCCGACGGCGCATTGCAGCTCAACAGCGGATGCGCCGACGCGAGCGCGCCCATCGCGTTCTTCGAGATCGGCGAACCGGCCTACCGCTTCGGCACCGGCGCCACACCATGCGCCAAGCACCTGCTCAACGGCTACATGCCGATCGTCATAGCCCGCGACCGGCACGACGGACTCGAACTCGAACAGACGATCTTCGGCCACACCCGGGGCTGCTCGCCGGACGAGCCGCTGTTCGCATTCGTGCGGCTGCGCGTTTCAAACCCGGGCGATGCGGCCCGATCCGTAGCCGTGCGTCTGCGCGCCCAGCCGGCCGGGCTGAAACAGGCGTCCGAGAGCTGGACACTCGACGTGCCCGCACACGGCGAGGCCGCGCTGTACGTCAAGGTTCCTTTCGCGATCGCGGAACAGGCGCCCGTCGCCGTTGCCGCAACCGAGTTCGACACGAAGCTCCAGGAGGCCGTGCGTCACTGGGAAGACCTGATCGCGCCCGGTACGCGGTTCGAGATCCCTGAGCCGCGCGTGCAGGACGCCTATCGCGCATGGATCGCGTACAACTTCCTCAACGTCGATAAGCGCGACGGCGTCTATCACATCTGCGACGGCGCCGGCTTCTACGAGCAGGTCTACGGCTACAGCGCTGCGCTGTACTGCCTCATGCTTGACTTGATGGGCTATCACGAGCAGGCGGAAGTCTACATTGATTCACTGCTGACGTTCCAGCGTCCGGACGGCCTGTTCTACGTCAACTTCGGCCACACCGACACCGGCACGTTGCTGCACGTGATGAGCGAGCACTATCGCATCACCGGTGACGCAGACTGGCTCCGTCGCGTGGCGCCGAACATGATCGCCATGTGCAACTGGATCATCGAGCGCCGCCCCGAGTCGATGGCCCACACCCACGGTCGCCGCGCGGTTGTGCACGGTCTGATCCGCTTCCGGCCATATTGCGATTACGAGCTGGCCGCGTTCGATTACTACGCCGATGCCTATCTGTGCCGCGGCATGCGCGAGACAGCCGACGTCTTCACCGCGATCGGCCTGAGCGATGAGGCGAAGCGGATCCAGCGCGAATACGAGGCATACCGCAAGGACATCCTCATCTCGATGGACGCCGCGACGATTACGCACGACGGCATGCGGATGCTGCCGCTGATGCCGGATACGCACTTCCTGCTGAAGGAAACCGGCTATACCGCCAACGG
>JAFGKA010000354.1 GCA_016928855.1 Phycisphaerae bacterium | reverse complement strand
GTCAACGTTTCAACGGATCGAGAGGACTTATGGCTGAGACAACACCGCAACTGGCCGTGAACCGGCCGAACGTGCGGACCGTGACAGGCTGGACCATCTTCTTCATGGTCCTGTTGCGGCTCGCGATCGGGTGGCACTTCTTCTATGAAGGGGCCTGGAAACTCGCGCAGGACTCGTGGACGGCGGCGCCGTACCTCGTCCAGTCGACCGGCCCGCTGCGGCCCTTCTTCCGCGGCATGGTCAAGGACATCGACGGATTCGAGCGCCTCACCGCCGAGTCGATCCACCAGCGCATCGACAAGCGCTACGATCAACTGGTCAAGCATTATCAACTGACGGACGAAGACAATCTCCCCGACCGACAGGCCTATCACGACCAGGCCGACGCCATCGTCAACGACCCGGACTTCCAGAACCAGTTGGCCGACTACAAGAAGTTCGTCGAGCAGAACGAGGCTCTGGCCAAGACCGGCGCCAAACCTGACTACAACACCGAACGCCTCGTCTACGACTACGGCAAGAAAGCGAGCCTGCGGCAAGGCCTTCTGGCCCGCATCGAAGGCCCGCTTGCAGCGCTGGACAACGACCTGCGCGACAGGGCGATCGCCAAGACTGTCGGTGGCGAAGGCGCGGTCCGCGAGATGCCGGCCGGTCCCCCGCCGCCGCGCACACCCAGCCAGACGCCGATGATCGACTGGTCGAACATGATCGCCCTGACAGCGGTCGGCGTGTGTCTGATGCTCGGCCTGTTCACCCGCCTGGCGGCGCTGGGCGGCGTGGGCCTGCTGATGATGTATTACTTCGCCATGCCGCCGTGGCCGGGCCTGCCGACCAGTCCGGTCGAGACGGGCCATTACCTGTTCATCAACCAGAACGTGATCGAGGCGATTGCACTGGTGATGATCGCCACGTCCGGCGCGGGCCGATGGGCCGGCTTGGATGCGTATCTCGGCGCCTGCTGCCGCCGCCGCTGTGCCTGCGGCACGACCGCGCCGGCCGCCCAACCGCCCGCGAACGCATGACCGGGTGACGTACACGGAAATCAGGAAACTCTGGAACGAACAGATAAGAAGGAAGAAGATTCATGGTGCTCACGAGCAAACAACGCCAGATCGGCAAAGATAACTACGCGGATGCGTTGAAGGTGACCCGCCGGCAGTTCCTCGCCGGCGCCGCGGCCGTGCCGAGTGCCGCCGCAATGTACTGGGGCTATGACAAGCTCAAGGGCGATCCGGTCAAGGTCGCGGTCATCGGCACCGGCGATCAGGGCAAGGCCCACATCCGGTCGATGAACCCGGACTACCTCGATATGGTCGCGTTCTCCGACATCCGCCCGTCGAACCAGAAGAACACCCTCACGGCCACCGAGGAGAAGTTCGGCAAGCCGGTCAAGCTGTTCGAGAATTACGAAGAGTTGTTGGCCCAGCCCGAGATCGAGATGGTGATCATCGCGCTGCCGCTGCACCTGCACGCTCCGGCGACAATCAAGGCGCTTGCCGCCGGCAAGCACGTGCTCTGCGAAAAGCTGATGGCCAAGACCGTCATGGACTGTAAGGAGATGGTGCGGGCGGCAGACCAATACAAGAAGCTTCTGGCGATCGGCCATCAGCGGCACTACAGCTATCTCTATGCAAACTGCCTTGCGATCGTCGAAGAGCCGGACATCATGGGCGACGTCAAGCACATTCGGGCCTACTGGCACCGCAACCAGACCGCCGGCGGCGCCGCAGATGCCAAGTCGGGCAAGTACGACAGTTGGCACCGCGCGATTCCCGACGAAGACCGCAACTGCAACTGGAAGGCAGCCGGCTACGAATCGCTCGAACAGCTCGTCCGCTGGCGGCTCGACCTGGAGACCGGCGGCGGCCTGATGGTCGAACTGGGCAGCCACCAGCTCGATGCCGCGAGCATCTTCCTGGGCAAGGTCCACCCGCTGACCGTCCAGGGCGTCGGCGTCACGTCGTTCTTCGAGGACAACCGCGCGATCGAAGACCACGTGTTCCTGACATACGAGTTCCCGGAGGATGTGGTCGTCAGTTATTCGTCGATCTGCACCAACGCATTCGACGGGTACGGCGAACAGGTGATGGGCACCAAGGCGACGATGATCGTGCAGCAGGAACTCGACGCGTTCCTGTTCCGCGAGGGCGTCGACAAGGACACGCGAATCACCTGGGCCGAGAACCGCACGACCCGGCCGACAGCCGATTCTGGCTCGTCGACGCAGTGGGTTACCGGCGCGGGCACGCCCGAGACCATGACCAGCCGCGGCTACCGCGAAGAGCAGGAGCACATGGCGTACCTGATCCGCAACCCGCAACTTTGGGAAGGCCTGCCGGACGACAAGGCCCAACTCCCTCGCTGCCACGGACGTGTCGCCCTTGGCGATGCGGTCATTACGCTGGCGTCGAACCTGGCGATGCGGAAGAAGACACGCATCGAATTCAAGAAGGAATGGTTCCAGGTCGAGTCGAACTCGAACCCGGAAGACGAGGTCTGAGCCACCGCCTCGGACGCAACGCAACGGACTCAGCGGCCGGCCCCGCACCCGAGGGCCGGCCGCGTGTTTGCGCGACGAGTGCCTGCCCCCCGTGGCGAGCGGCGATGGTGCGGCCCGTGAACGTCTGTTGGCCCCGAGGGACCGAAGCCACACCGCTAGGCGGGCTATAACTATCTATTCAACAGAAGGTTACGGCCGCACGGCGATGCTCGTCGGCACGATCTGAGGCCAGTGGGACGCGAGGGCAATGGGCAAATGACGTCCGAACGCGGGCACAAACAGGGCGTATACCAAGTAAGACTTGGCCCAATCCCCCGGCGGTATGGTATAATCACGTGTTCTTTTGCGTGGGCATACGGCTTCCGGCGCTGAACACGCGCCCGTTGGGGCCATGGAATGGCAACGGGCGAACCATCCGGACGCCTCACGCCTGGCTCTGTACCGTTTGGCTGTACCGCCACGGGGTCGCGAGAGATCGAATGTCGAGGTGAAACATGCACGCACGTAGCCATCTTTGCTGTGCCCGTCTGGTTCTTTCTGTGGCGCTGTCGGTGATCCTCATCGGACTCGGCGCGTCCCAGACCCATGCGCAAGCGCCGGGTTCGGCCGCCGATGATTCAGCGTTGGTGGACCCGAACGCGGTCAGCCTGCCTAGTGCTGTAAATCCAGCAAGGCCGCCTCAGTCCGTTCGGCGACGCGCACAGTCGCAACAACCGCCGCTACCGACCAATGCAATCGTCCAGCCTCCCGCAAGCCAGCCCGCACTGACGGGTCCACCGCCAGTAATCGAAGTTGAAAACCTCGTGCACGATTTCGGCTCCGTCGTCGCGGGTGACTCCGTCAAGCACACGTTCACACTGAAGAACGTCGGCGAGGGCACGCTCTCGATCACCCAGGTTCGCCCCCAGTGCGGCTGTACGGCCGCGAGCAATTGGGCCAAAGAGGTCAAACCTGGAGGCACATGGGAACTGCCCCTGATCCTTCGAACGACCGGCTACAATGGCAAAGTGCGCAAGCCCATCACGGTAACGACCAATGATCCCAAGATGCAGTCGTTTCAGTTTGCACTCGTTGGCGAGATTCAGGCACGATTCAAGATTGAACCGCGGCAGAACGTCTATCTCGTGATGACCGACCCGGATGCCGTGGAATCGCAGACGCTTACCATCACCAACCAGATTGAGAAACCCACGGTCTTCACCAGTGCTCAGTCCTCCTCGGCATCGTTTGCGACCGAGCTTCGCGAAGTGGAGAAAGGGAAGGTCTACGAACTCGTCGTCAAGACCGTCCCGCCGCTGAAGGGAGCCGTCACACGGGCCACGATCCAACTGAAGACCGAGAACAAGGACGACACACCGCTGACCATACAGGCACACGCTGCGGTTCAACCGCGCATCACGGCGGGGCCGAACCAGTTGCATATCCACACCCCGGCTCCCCGCGACACCAAGCGACTGATC
>JAFGKA010000353.1 GCA_016928855.1 Phycisphaerae bacterium | reverse complement strand
TTTAGAATAGGTCTAAAACGATAGACTGTCAAGAGTGAAAGCCATGGCGGTTTTCCGTGGAGCCGAGGAGCTATATCTGAAAAGACCGCATTTCGGCATCCTGCCCCCCATTGGCACTACGCGCCGACGCGCGCCTCTACGCATCGAATGCGGCGGACGCCGCTACCCGCCCCAACAACGCCTGGGCCACCTGCGAGCCACCGGAAGCGATTCGCGATTCTTGGCAGGCGTCTCGTACCCGAGTAGCATTGACAGGCATGGGCATGATCCCCGACCCACTCCTGGGCACCGTCCGCCTCGCTGGGCTCGGCATGGCGAAGGAGAGAAGGCACCGCACCGGCCGCGCCAATCCAGCCATCGGCCATTGTGTCCGTGCATCCCTGTTGTTGACGCTGACCTGGTTGGGGATCGGGTGCGACGGGAACAACATGCCAATGCCGGACCCTTCCGTCCGTTACGTGGCGTTCGGTGATTCGGCCACTGCTGGAATGTCGGGGCACGACTACGTTGACAACCTGCCCTTGCTGTTGGGCCGTCCGCCAGAAGAATTCGCGAACCAGGGTGAAGGGGGCGAGACGACAAGCGAGGGACTCGAACGGCTGCGCGGGCTCCTCTCCATGCGTATCTACCCGAATGCCCATACCCTGCTGTACTGGGAGGGCGGCACGGATATCATCGCGCTGATGCGAGAGGTGGATCGCCTGCTGCTGTTGGCGCCGCTGGCGTCGAACTACCCCTATTCGAGACAACTCAATGAAACGCTCGACCGCATTCAGGCCACTATCGAAGCCGCGGTCGCCGAAGGACAAGCGGCCGGCTTGGCGGTGTACGTCGCAACGTACTTCTCTTTGCGAGAAGCGATTGCCCCGTGCGACCCCCTGTTCCTTGACATCATACTGCCGTCTGAGGCTCGGAACGCGAACGGCTATGTGTCGCTCCTGAATGATCGGATCCGGCAGGCGGCCGCGAACACGGGAGCAACGCTCGTCGATATCGCGTCGGCGAACGAGAGCCTTCACGCCGACGATGCCAACTTTCGGAACTGCAATCACCTGAGCGAGTACGGCAACGGAATCGTTGCCCAGCTCTTTGCCGAAACACTCGGCCAGGACGAAGGCGAATAGCCAGGTCGTCAAGCACTCGTGTGGCCCACCGGATTGTCTGCGTCGCTGCCTGCCAGGGTGCGGGTTGATCCCGACCCGCCCGGGATGGTATGCTTCACGGGACGGCGCAAACCGCTATTTGCCCTCAACAACGTCTTTCATCACGGAAAGGATCGAAAACGATGCTGGGAAAGGGCCGAATCTCACGCCGAGGATTCTTGAAATCAACGAGTCTGACCGCCGCCGGGTTCGCCGCACTGTCGGCCCGGAGCGCGGCGCGGGCAGCCGGCGCCAATGACCGGCTCACGCTGGCCGTGGTCGGCTGCGGTGGCATAGCTGGCCACCATCTCGGAAGACTCTTCCCCCTGCGCGAGACGGAGAACATCGATTTTGCCGCCGTCTGCGACGTGTACACCACACGCGCGAACCAGTTCCGCGATCGCATCGCGAAGGAAACCGGCACCACGCCCAAGGTCATTGGCAACTATCAGGACGTGCTGGCGATGAAGGAGGTGGACTACGTCCTGTTCGCCACGCCGGAGCACTGGCATGCGAAGATGACGCTCGACGCCCTCGACGCCGGCAAGCATGTCTACTGCGAGAAGCCCATGACCCACACGATCGCCGAGGCCCAGGCCGTCGTCGCCAAAGCGAAGGCCACCGGCCTCAAGCTCCAGGTCGGCGTGCAGGGCATGAGCGACAGCCGTTATGCGGCGGCGAATGAGGCGATCCGCGCCGGCAAGCTCGGCCCCGTGATCCACGCCCAGATCGAATATTGTCGGAACTACGCGGCGAACCAGGGACCCTGGCGCAACGGCGAAGTCAACGAAAGCACACCCAAACCAGAGGACCTCAACTGGGAAGCCTGGCTCGGCCCGGCGCCCAAGCGGCCGTGGAACGCGCCGCGCTACTTCGAGTGGCGCAACTACCGCGACTACTCCGGCGGCGTGGCGACGGACCTCTGGGTCCACCGCATCTCGCGCATTTTGACCGCGTGCGGGCTGACCGTTCCGACCCACGTCGTGAGCATGGGCGGGATCTACATGTGGCCGGATGGCCGTGATCTGCCGGACAACTGCGAGATGGTCGCCGAATATCCGGCGGTCGAAGGCATCACGCCCGGCATGACCGTACACGTACTCGGCACGATGGCGAACGACCACGCCATCGAACATTGCATCCGCGGCCACAAGGCCACGCTGGTGTTCAAGGGCCCCGGCTGGGAGATCGTGGAAGAAGGCACCGGCAAGGTCCTTGAGACGTACGAGCACACCGGCGGCGAGGACGTTGGCAAGCACCACCAGAACCACCACGCGGCGATCCGCAAGGACGAACCGCTCAAGTGCCCGCCGGAACTCGGGCTCCACGCAGTGATCCCCGTCGTGATGGCCAACGAGTCGTGGTTCCAGCGCAAGATGATGACCTGGGACGCCAAGAAGGGCCAAGCCGTCGCATCCTGACAGAGCCGCGAAACGCCCAAACGAAAACGGCCTGTCCTGCATCGGCACTACACCGGTGCGGGACAGGCCGTTGGTCTTTTCGATAACAGGGCCCGTTACGCGGGCATCCCCCACGGGGCGCGATATTCCTTTCGCCTCATGAGAGCCGCGGCCTCGGGATCATCCTCGATCGTCTGCGCCGCCACGTTGACCTTGAGCGTCCGTTTGAGCTTCGTCGCGATGTTGCCCAGGTGGCAAAGCATCGCGCTCTTGTGGCCGTCCTCGATGCTCGCCGCGGGCTTGGCC
>JAFGKA010000051.1 GCA_016928855.1 Phycisphaerae bacterium | reverse complement strand
GCACCAGCGTCGGCATCATGGAACCAGGCTCCTCGCAGCATCCTCGATCGACGCATACATCCCGAAATGGTCCGCGAGATTCGTGATCCGAAGTATCTCCTGACAGACCTCACTGGCCGCGGCCAGCTTCAATGCATGACCTCGTTCGGCGGCCGCATCCAACAGATCGTAGAGCAACTCCAGCCCCGCACTGTCGATGAAGGGCACCTCCGACAGATCGACAACAACACACCCCCGGCCCGACAGCATGGCCTCGTCCACCGCCGTCCGAAGCAGCTCGCATTCGCCCTGCACGATCGCGTCGCGCGGGCAGATCACCGTCGCATTCCCGAAATGGCTCGAACTGAGCTTCACACGCTCACCTCTTCGAGTTCGACCTGGGCTTCATGCACCACGATCGCCAGTCCGGCCTTGCGCGCCGCCTGCGCCGCGGCCAGCGCGGCCACCAGCAGTTCGCGCGCCGACACCTTGGCCAGCCCGCTCCCGGCCAGCCCGCCGCGCAACTGAAGCGGAACCCCGCCAGCCAGACTGCTGACCGCGCACTCCACCGCCTGCATCAGTTTGTGCGTAATCAGTTCGGCCAGGGCCACATCAAGCCGGCGCAGCAGCACGACGAATCGATCGTCGCCAAACCGCCCGACAATATCCTCTTTCCGGAGGCGCTGATGCACGGCCTGCCCGACGGCCTCAATCACCGCGTCGCGCATCTGCCAGTCGCCCGCGTCATCCAGCCCGCGGATCCCCTCGATGCACAACACAAACATGACGACCGGCTCGTTCGCGCGATAGCACTGTTCGACCGTCTCCGGCAGAATCGAAAGGAATTCCTGGCGATTCAGCACGCCGGTCACGCAGTCGGTCAGGCGCGCCACCCGCAGTGCTTCAGCCTCGTGAACGTGTCGCCACAGCGTCTCGATGATCTGTGCCGCCATCGCCAGACGATCCTCCGTCACGATCGAATCATCGAACGTCTCCGCCGTGACAAGACCGATGCGGGAATCCTCATAAGACAATGGGAGCGCCCACACGAGCGGGGGCCGGCTCTCGGCCGCCAGTTGCCGCACCATCGGCGCCAACGCGCCCGACATCGCATGATAGGGCCGCCCGGACGTGACCACATGCCGCAACAGGGCGTGTTCGTTCCAGTCATCGGGCGCCGCGTTCTGCGAGCCGTTCAATGCGACGAGCTTACCAGCCGCATCCACCCGAAAACACCGTACGCGCGTCGCCCCCAGCAACATCCGAAGGACTTCTCGCAGGTGGCTGTCAAACGCCGGCCACGGCTCCTCGCGACCCGCCCAGGCCCGGACCCATTCACGATGCGCCTCAAGAACGCGGCACACGCTCCGGTCCGACTCGCCCGCACTCGAGCAAGCCGCTTCTTCAGCCGGTACAGACCCCGGAGCGTCCAGCGCCTGGCCCTGTACCCCCGAACGGTGCGCCCGGGTCAGTCGACTCGGCCCCAGAAGCCCGCCCGACAGCGCGCCGATCGTGATCATCGCGGCCAGCGCCGTCGTGTTGGGTTGATTGACAATCAACCGCTGGTCGACCGTCTCGATCACGCCCAGACGCGCCGCAATCCACAAGACGGCGAACAACAGACCAAGCAGCGCCCCGCCGCGCAGCCGAAGACCGGCCGCCAACGGAACCAGTGACAAAATAAGAGCAACAGTCCCGACGCTGAACAGGACCGGATTCAACCAGCCCAGCCACAACAGCGTGACGGCCCCCAGCGCACCGGCGGCCCCGAGCCGCACGAATCGCTGCACGTTCTCTTCCGCATGTAACACCATCAGCCGTCATCCTCCTCGGCCTCCGCGGCCTCCTTGACATGGCCGAACACCTGCCGATAACGGCCTGGCTGTTCCGCCCGAAATGTGTCAAACGCCTCGAAGAAGGCCAGGGTCACCGCCGTATCGAGCCTCGTGCCCATCTCCTCACGCATAATGCTCAGCGCCTTGTCCAACACAAAACCTTCACGATAGGAACGCGAAGACGTCAGCGCATCGAACGTATCGGCCACGTGCACGATCCGCGCCAGAATCGGAATCTCGTCGCCGGCGAGGCCTTCGGGATAACCGCTCCCATCGGGCACCTCGTGGTGATACAGAACCGCCTCGCGCACGCCCGCGAACGCCTGAATCGGCGCCACGACGTCGTACCCCATGCGCGAATGCTCCTTGATCGCGGCGAACTCTTCGACCGTCAGCTTGCCCGGCTTGCGCAGCACGTCATCGAGCACCCCGATCTTGCCGATATCGTGCAGCAGGCCCGCCCATTCCAGATCCTGCAGCGCGGTCGAAGCCAGCCCCATCTGCTTGCCAATGAGGCGCGCCAGGAAACCAACCCGCTCGGAATGACCGCGGGTGTACTCATCCTTCTTGTCGATCGCGCTGACCAGCGCGCGAATGGCCTCGAACGACATCGTCCGGATGCGTTCGGCCAGGCGCAGGTTCGAAATGACGTGACCGCCGTGCCCCAGGATGGCGTCCATCATCATCACGTCACCAGCGACAAACGCCGGCCGTCCGCGACGACGACCGAACACCACCAGATCGGTCACCCCATGCTCGGCCCCGAACGGACCAAACAACAGAGACGCGTCCCGCGGACCCTCGACGGACTCGCCCGCGTTGCGAACGAGAATCTGGCGGTTCTCTTCCACGCTCCGCAGCGCATCGGCATACTGATCACGAATCCATTCCACCGTCCGCGACTGGTCCTCTTGCCGATCGCGGCTCCACCACAGCACACCATCGACCGGCGACAGGCAGCACGACCAGTCACAGGTCAAAGCCTCCGCCGATTTGCGCATCAGGACGAGCTTCACCCCGGCCGCATCCGCCACACGGCCGATCTGCTGCGTCACGTCGAACATCACGTTCAGTTGCTCAAAACTCCGCAGCAACTCGTTGGCAAGCCCGTCATTTTCGAAGATGAGCCGTTCACATCGTTCCCACAGGCTCAGCGCCGCTTCGAACCGCGCCCTCTCCGTGCCATCCACCTCCGGCGCCAAGAGCAGTGACGCCGACACCGGCCCGCAATGAACGGCAATGGCATGCCCCTGATCGCACATCGAAGGTGCGGCCCCTGCCAGCCATTCATCGTGCTCGGCCAGCGCGCGGACAACGGCGCAGGCCCCCGCCAGGCGATCACCCCCCGACGCGGCCACGCATGACCGGCTGCACGTCGGCGGCAGCACGCACTCGCTGACACCGAACACGCCGATCTCGACGCCGACAGCGCTTTCGAGGAGGCACCGCAAGTCCCCGCGAGCCGATGCCTCTTGGCTGACAGAGTCGTTATCGAGCAGCGTCGACGACGCCATCCACGCCCCTCCCACACTCAATGTCGTATACCCCCAGACCGTCGACCTCTCCGGTGAGCAGGGCTTCGGCCTGCGCGATCAGCCGGGATGGACTGAAAGGCTTCGGATGCAACACCACGTTCAAGTCGGTCAGCCGATCCCGGATGTCCGTTTGGTCGCAGCGGGACGACATGACGATCGCCCCACGACACAATAGGCCTTCGGCCGCGCACGTCCGTGCCAACTCGATCCCGTCCATCACCGGCATGTTCACGTCGGTGACCAGCAGGTCGGGGACCTTGTCACGCACCAACTGGAGTGCCGCCCGGCCATTGGGCGCTTCGAACACGATATGACCGTTGCGGGTCAGCCACATCGTGACGATGCGCGCAATATGCAGATCGTCTTCCGCCAAGACGATAATCGCCATTATTTGGACTCCCACGAGCCGATCGCCGCCGTCTTGCCGATCGGCAGGACCACGGTGAACGTCGATCCCTGATCGAGCTCGCTCTGCACCTCGATCGTGCCACCGTGCGCCCGCACGGTTTCACGCGTGATCGCAAGCCCCAGCCCCGTCCCCGGCACCTTCGCGACGTCTTCGCGATCCGCCCGGTAGAACTTGTCGAATATCTTCTCGCAATCCTCCGGCGCAATGCCGATGCCCGAGTCACTCACGGCGATGCGGAGCCGCGCCCCGTCCTCTGCACAGCTTACCTCCACCCGCCCCCCCGAAGGTGTGTACTTGATCGCGTTGCCGACGAGATTCGTGAGCACGACGGCGAGCCGCTCCTTCTCGCCCCGGATCGTCGGCACCTTCGCCGGCAGCGACAGAACCAGCTCGAGCCCCTTCTCGTCCGCTGACGCCTGCATGTCCTCGACCACCTGCCGGATCAGCCGGGCCGTCTGAACCTCGTCCACGGCCAGACGCGCCGAGCCCACCTCGAGCTGCGAGAGACTCAATATGTCCTCGACGAGCCGCGACAAGCGCTGCGTCTCACCCACAATCACGTTGTAACACTCTCGGAGCGTGTCTGGATCCTCGAAGACACCTTCCGACAGTGTCTCGGCATACGCCCGGATGTTCGTCAACGGGGTGCGCAGTTCATGCGTCACATGATAGAAGAATTCGTTCCGGGCCCGCTCCTGTGCCTTCACATGACTGACATCGCGCAGAAAGACAGCGGTCTCGCCACTGCTGCCCTGGCGCCCCCACGCCGTGGACGTCAGATGCAACGACACCTGCGGCGAAGTCAACTCAAATGTCCGATCGAGCATAGCACCCGTGGATGGCCGCACGCAGCTCAATGACGCATCGAACAGATCCGTGATCTTCTGGCCAACCAGTTCTTCCCGGCCGCGCGCCAGCAACTGCGTCGCCTTCGTGTTGGCGAAACTGACGTTCAGTTCCTCCGTAACCGTCAGCAGCCCTTCCGGAAGCTTGTCGAGCAGTTCCGTCACCCAGGTGAGCCGGTAGCGATCCAACGTGTCGTGGGCCTGCTGCCGCACCTGTACGACCTCCAGCTCGCGGCGGGCCTCCGCCACCATTCCAATCAACTGGTTCCACGCCTCCGACATCTGCTCGTCGGCGTCATCGATCCGAAGCTGTGCAAGATCGACCTCCATCACGGCACCCGCCGCCCGCAACTTCTCGCGGATCGCGCCCTCCCCCTTCCGGCGGCGGCGCAGGATGAGCATCGCCGCACCCGCTCCGACAACGGCGCCCACGGCCACGCCGATCGACCCGGCCAGCGGGCCGTGTTCGGCAACCCCGGTGACACCCATGATCAGGGTGGCAATCGATAGTGACACAGGCACGCGTACCCCCGTTCCTTACCGGTCCTTCTTTCAACCTCGGCCCATGCGCACGGACGCGCACTGGCGACACAAACCTGTAACAGTATCGAAGCAAACGCTTGAGCGCTTCAGTTACGGAAAACGCGACAGGAAATGTAATGTCGTCGGGAGGTCCGATAGCCCGCAACCACCGCCCCGCCGACGAATCTACCGCCAGACATCGCCCCGCAAACGCCAACCAACCGGCGCCACATCGCGGGCCGATAACGAACTCCGTCTGCCGCCGTCCCACGCTGGCCGCCGCGGACGATCCGGTCGGCGTGCAAGCCGCGCGGTCCGGCGCTATACTGATACCATCGGTGGCGAGCCGTCGGCCTTCTCGCCGCACGAGGACGGTCATGCAGAGCCAGTTCGCCGAGCACAATGCCGAACAGCAGCGGGCCTGGGATGCCTTTCACGCTGGCCGCCCGGTCCGCGTCCCCGTGCGGATCAGTGCGAACCCGCGGATGATTCTGCTCGACCCGGCCCGGAATGCGGACCGCATCACGTTCGAGCAATACACCGCCGACGCCGACATCATGCTGCGCGTCCAGTTGGCCTTTCAGTACTGGTTCCGGCACGAGGTGTGGTTCGACCACGAGATGGGCCTGCCGACCGATGGCTGGGACGTCTATGTCGATTTCCAGAACGTCTATGAGGCCGCATGGCTCGGCAGCCCCGTCCATTTCCCGGCGGACAATTGTCCCTATGCCGGCAGCCTGCTGGACGAGGATGGCAAGAATCGCCTGTTCGACCGCGGCATCCCCGACCCGTTCGACGATGGCGGATGGATGCGGCGGAACTGGGACTTCTACGCCGCATGGCAGGAACGGCAGCGCCAGGGCTTCGAGTATCAAGGCCGGCCGATCCACAGCGTGTCACTTGCCGGCCTCGGCACCGATGGACCGTTCACCCTCGCGGTCGAGCTTCGTGGCGAAGCGGCCTGCCTCGATCTCATACTGGATCCGGAGTATGCGCACCGGCTGCTGACGTATCTGACTGAAGCAACGATCGTGCGCCTCCGCGCCTACCGCGAGCGGCTCGGCCTGCCGATCCGGGGGCGCGACTTCACCTTCGCCGATGACAGCATCGCCATGATCTCCGCCGATCACTTTCGCGAATTCGTGCTGCCCTGCCATCGCCGACTTGTCGAGACGTTCTGGAATGGCGAAGGAGAACTGATGGTCCATCTGTGCGGGGATGCATCCCGGCACTTCCCCGTTCTCGCGGAAACGCTCGGCGTCACCGCGTTCGACACGGGTTTCCCGATCGACCTGCAGCAGGTCCGCGAACAACTCGGCCCGGATATTTTGCTGCAGGGCGGGCCGACCGTCTCACGGCTGCGCGACGGCCCGATCCGCCAGATCGAAGACGAAACACGTTCGCTGCTGAACGGCCCCGTGAAGAACGGACGGTTCATTCTGTGCGAGGCCAACAACCTCGCGCCCGGCACGCCACCGGAACACGTGCGTGCCATGTATGAAATGGCTCGGAAACACGGACACTATTGAAACGCGGCCCCCATGAACACGGAACAGACCCACGCAAGCGACGCACACCTGATCGTCAAACTCGGCGGCCATACGCCGTTTGTGTTTGACCTGCCCGAAGGCCGGGACCTCGTGCTCGGTGCGTCACCCGACGCCGACTGCACCGTGACGGGAGAGAAGTACCTCAGCCGGCGCCACGTCATGCTCCGCCGGGCTGGTGGCGTCGTGTCCGTCGAACGATTGGCGACGGCATCCAACCCCGTCGTGTTCAAGGGTGTGCCGGCTGACCGATTCAGGATGACCGCGGGCGAATACTTCGTCGTCGGCGCCACCACGTTCCATCTTGAAGCCAGCCTCGAAGCCACCGCGCGGCCGGCCGACGAACAGGAACGCCAGCCCCACCAGCAGTTCACACTCGGCGCCCACGAGCTGCGCGTCAGCCACGACCCGACCGACCGGCTCCGCCTGCTCGACCTGATGAAGCTGCCGGAAGTCCTGCGAACACACAGCCGTACTGAGTTCTTCATCTACGCGTGCGGCGCCCTGCGGCTGGCAACCGGCGCGCGATGGGTGCAGGTTCTTCGCAGCGAAGGCGACGAAGTCACGGTGCTATGCGAAGACGTCGGCGTGGACCAACTCATCGCTCGGCCCCACAGCCGCGCCCTGGTCCGGGCCGCGCTGACCGAGGCGCCCAACCCGGTCACCTACTGCTGGCGTCACGCGGCCGGCGGCGATCTGGCCGCCACCGCACACGAAGGCATCGACTGGGCGGTCTGTTGCGCCATGTCGGTCCCCGGCGAACCCCCGACCGCGATGTATCTCGCCGGCGCCGGCCCGGCCGGCATGGACGCTGTCGCGATGCCCGCCGGTCTGCGCGACACGGCCCGCCTGGTCGGCCTTGTCGCCGATACGATCGGCCGGGCCATCGCGATGCGGAAACTCGAGGATTGGCAAAGCAAGCTCGGCCATTTCTTCTCCGGCAAGCTCGTCTCGAAGATCCTCGAGGCCGAGGACGCCGAACCGCTCATGCCCCGAATCCGGCCCGCGACGATCATGTTCTTCGATATTCGCGGCTTCTCGCTCATGACCGAGGGCCGGCTCGAACGCATTCTCGACCACCAGGACGACCTCCGGCGCGTGCTGACCGCCATGACCGGCTGCATCTTCGAGTACGATGGCGTGGTGATCCGTTATATGGGCGACGGCATCCTGGCGTGCTGGAACGTGCCCTACGACCTCGCCAACCATGCGGAGCGGGCCTGCCTGGCTTCCCTCGACATGATCGAACAACTCGGCCGCGTCGCCCCTGGCTGGACGTGCGGCATCGCCCTAGGGGTCGGCGACGTCGTCGCTGGTTCGCTCGGCTCGGAACAGGTCTACTCGTATGATGTGCTCGGCCCCGTCGTCAACCAGACCGCCCGGGTCGAAGGCATCACGAAGGCCGTTGGCGAGCCGATCCTCGTGACAGAAGAGGTGGCCCGCGCCGTCTCGCCGGAACGTGTGCTGTGCCGCCGCGTTGCGCGGTTCCTGCCGGTGGGCATGGACACCGAACTCGACCTCTTCACCATTGAACGCACGCCCGCAGATACCGCCGCAAAGGAAAGCGTCCTGCAACGCCACGCGCTGCACGCCGAGGCGTTGGCCGCGTTCGAGCAGGGCGACTGGCAGCGGGCGTTCGACCTGCTGCATCCGATCGTCAAGGAAGACGCGGCCGCACGCTACGTCTACACACTCGCGCTGCGTCGAGATCCGCCGCGCGATTGGCACGGCGTCGTCGAGATGACCACGAAGTGACAAATGAACGCCACATTCGTCACGCTCAGTCAGACGATGGCGTCGTACACACAGTCCACCCCCGACGGTCTTCCCCTGAGCCCATACGGCGGGAACCCTGATGGCAACTCCCACGGTCGATGCGTCGAGCCATTGCCCCCTACAACCGCTCCTCCGCCGACGCCGACGTCTGAGCCGGGCGGACCTGTTCCGGCGTAAACGGCGTACCGCACTCGGGACAACGGCTGTGCCGGGCGCCGCTCAGGTCGTAACCGCATTCCGGACAGTACGGCCGATTGCCGGGAATGGCGAGGTTCACGACCCACTCGCCGCCAAAGAACAGGTATAGCCCGCAGAGCACCTGGAACACCTGCGGCGCCAGTGAGAAGGCAACGTATTCCGCTGGACCGAGCGGAATAATCTGCCCCGGCCCGAGCGACCGCACGAGCGCACCGGTGATGGCAATCAGTTCGCCCGCCCCCCGCAGGAACACCCACACACCAATCAGCTTGAGCACCAGCCGGAACAACGTCTTGTATTTCATTGTCGTATCTCGGCACAGAAGGTCATCGCAATTCGAGTCGAAACGGCACGCCGTCGGCCACGTGATCGAGGGCCTCCGCATCGGCCGCCACCCGGCCGATTGGATTGACCGGGCCCGCCGCGCGCGGCTCGCCATTCGCGGATGCGGGCGTGGGCCCGAAGAAGATGCAGAACGCCTGGCCGGGCGGCCAGTAGGCCAGTTCGCCGACCTGCAGGACATCCCGCGCATCCGGCGCCAGATCCAACTCCACGTCAATGTGGGCGTAGATCTCATGCCCCCACCGATTCGCATGCGATTCGAGCGGCAGCGACGAAGCAATCGCCTCGGCCGTCTCCGACTCGTTCAACTCGGCGTCAAAGGTCTGATCGTCACAGACAATGCGGATTGAAGTGCCCAATACACTGCCTCCAGCAACGACGACCACGAAGCCAACTCAACGCGCACGACCCGTATCATTGACTACCGGATTGGAGGCCAACAGTCAAAGCAGATTTCGGGTTTCGAGCATCTCGCGATAGGCCGGCGCGGGGTCGGGGTAGGAGAATTTCGGCGGAAGCTGCCATTTCTGGAAGAGCTTTTCGTTGTCGGCCTCGATGATCGCCGTATCCGCGCTCTTGCGCTCGTCGATCAGCTCCTCGTGAAAGACGATCGCCTCGCGGCAGCCAACCACCTTCAGACCGGCCTCGCGCTGAACCTTCAAGGACAGGTCCGGATCCCACGCGCAGAAGTAGTACCGCTCATCCAGGTAGCCGAGCCGTTCGAGCAACTCCCGCCGCAGCAGGCCGAAGTTCGCATACACCACGCCGCGCACGTTGTAGACGCTGTACGAAACACCGTCGCGTTCGATGGTGTCCAGCCGATTCCACTTGCGATCGTGATTGTGATAGAGCGCGACCATCCCGACATCCGCCAGGTCCGGTCGCTCGATCATCGCGACCGCCGCCTCGACCGAGCCGCTCAGCGGCACCGAGTCGTCGTTGAGCCACATGACGTAGCGGCCCCGCGCCGCCCGGAAACCCTTGTTGAACGCGCGGGTCGCCCCCTCGCGCTGCGGCTCGAGGATCACCCGGAAGTCCGGCCCCCCACGGCCGGCGAGCCATTCGCGCGTGCCGTCGCTCGAGCCGCCATCGACGACGATCAGCTCGAAGGGAATGCCGACATTCGCCGCCGTCTGCTCGCAGCATCGGCGCAGCCGGTCGCACCGGTTGTACGTCGCAACCACGATACTGACGACAGGCTCGGCCAACGCCGGACTCTCACCCATGATCGACTTCCCAACTCCGCGCGGGGGGCAGGTGCTTCCTGGAGCCGGTGGTCGTGAGAGACGACCGGATCCACGCACACGGGCAAACCCTCCGGCCTGGAGGCCTGTCCCGACGTGACGTCGGAATCCATGCCACCCTCTTGAACACCCCCCGTCGGCGCACGCCTGCTTGCCCTTCTTCATCGGCGGCCCGTCGGCCCCGAGCCCAGTGATCCTGGCCGAACCAAGGGCGCAAAGTTTGCGCGACCCGGGTCTACTTCGTCCGAGGGGCCCTTTGAGACAACCGAACCGGCAGCATTGGCGCAGTTGCGCTGGAGCATTTCCACTGGGCCGGCCGATAGAGTCCCAAAGACCCAGGACCCTGCAAGCCAGGCGCTCGCCCATGACCTCAATCGCCTCGGAAAACGCCACGCCGGAGCAGTGCTTCGGCTTCCTGCGTGCGCACCCGGAGTATGGCTCTAAGCAGAAAGCCGACAATTACGCCCAGCTCGCCGAAGCCCGGGCCCGCGGCGACCTCGTCGTCAACGCCGCCCCCGCCTACATCCGGTTCGAACTTCACGCCCGCTGCAACCTCCGCTGCTGCTGGGCCCAGCGAACGCCGACGCATCCGGCCCTGCGGCCTCGTGGGGCCGCAAACCTCGATCTGGCCAAGCGAATCCTGGACGAGGTCGGCTCGACGCTGTACGAGGTGATCCTCTGCCACTGGGGTGAGCCGACCCTCAACCGGGATCTGCCGGAGTTCGTCCGGCTTTTCCATGACGCGAACATTCACACCACGTTCGATACCAACATGACGCTGATGACCGCCGAACTGGCCGGCGCGCTCGTGGACGCCGGGCTCGACCGGATCAGCGCCTCGATCGACGGCGTCAGCCAGGACGCCTACGGCCAGTACCGCATCGGCGGCAAGGTCGACGCGGCCCTTGCCGGCCTGCGCGATCTCGTCGAACAGCGCCAACAGCGCATGCGGACGAATCCGCACATCCGCTGGCAGTTCCTGGTGTTCCCGCACAACGAGCATGAGGTCGGCCTCGCACGGCAACTCGCCCATCAGATCGGCATCGACACGTTCGACGCCTTTGGCGGCGGGGCCCGACAATGGACGCCGGAGAGCGGCTTCCTGCCGCCGACACCCCCGCAGCGTCCGACGGGCCTGCTGTGCAGCGATCCATGGACGTATCTGGCGGTGGATTGGGACGGCGCTGTGCATCTGTGCTGCCGGGCATTCCAGGCGCAGCACGTCATGGGACACATGAGCGATGCCACCATGACGGCCCTCTTCGACAACGCCCGGTTCCAGCTCGCGCGGCGTGTGATCCGCGACGGCGTCTGGGCCGAGGCCGACGGCCCGATCCCCTGCACCGGCTGCAATCGCATCAAGCGGTTCGTGCCGGCGATCGCCGATCTGAATCACGTGCTGACCCTCACGTAGGCCCGCGACCGCCGCGCCTCCCTTGCACGAATTGACACCGCGCGGCGCCACGCTATGCTCGCCGCCTCTTCCGCAGGCTTCGTTCGCAAACGCACGGAGCTTCGGCGCAGAATTCTCGAACGCGGTAGACTTAATGCAACTGCCGAAGGACATCAAGGCGATTCTGTTTGACGTGGACGGCACGCTCTACGACCAGAAGCCGCTGCACCGCCAGATGCTCGTTCAGCTCGCGTGGTGGGCATGCCGACACCCCTGGCGAACCCCGCGACTTTTCCGCGTCATCCAGGCGTTTCGCCGGGCGCAGGAAGCGCTGCGGGCCGGAAACGAACCGCTCCGCGCGCAGGGCCTGTACGAAACGCAGCTCGCCTGGGCGGCCCGATCGGCGGGCGTCGCTTCAGAGGTCGTCAAACGCATCGTCGAGGAATGGATGTTCGAGCGGCCGCTGGGCGCCCTGCGCCGACAACGCCAATCCGACCTGCCCGCCATCCTGGAGCGGCTCAGACAACACGGCTACCGGCTGGGCGTCTACTCCGACTACCCGGCGGAGGCGAAGCTCGACGCGATGGGAATTGGCCACTGTTTCGATGTCGTTGTCTGCTCATACGATCCGGACGTGGGACGCTTCAAGCCCGACCCGCGCGGCTTTGTCCACACGGCGGAGTGCCTCGGTAGCACGCCCGACGAGACCCTCTACGTCGGTGACCGCGTTGAAGTCGACGCTGTCGGCGCCGGCGCCGCCGGCATGCGGGCCGTGATCCTCCAGGACGCCCCCGCCGAAGCCGAGCCCGGCGTCCAGTTCGTTCACACGCTTGATCAACTCGTCGAGTGCCTGGATGGTCTTGCTGTCTAAGGGAAAAACCACTTCCGTTCCAGGTGGATTCCGTACCGCCGACCGGTATAATGACGGCCCCTATGACGCAGCGTAACGAACACACCGACTACGAACCTGACGAACCGGCGGCAACAACCGACGGCGACTCCCCGTACTGGGTCGGCTTCGCCGCCTGCCTGGTTCTGGCCGGCATGCTCTGGAGCCTCTCGCTGTGGCTGCCGTACAAACCCCCTTTCGCCACCGGCGTCCACCTGTGGATCGAGTTTTCCAGGCTCCTCCTGCATGACACGCTGCGAGGCGTCGCGATCGTTCTGGTGGGCGTAGCCGTTTCGTTGGTTGTGTTCCGGCGCCTCGCCTGGCTGGACCGTCTGCTGTGGCGAACCAATCAACGCTGGTTCCTTCTGATCACATCGATCATCGGTTTCGGGCTCAATGCCTGGTTCAGCTATTACGCGCTGGACCACATGCCCCACATCGGCGATGAAGTGGCGATGCATTTCCAGGCAAAGAACCTCGCACTCGGCCAGTTCTACGCCAAGGCACCGCCTGAGGAGCTCACGCCGTTCTTTGATCACGAATGGATCGTCCATCACAAAGGCCGATGGTTCGGGCGGTTCTTTGTCGGCCCGTCCCTGGTGCTGGTACCAGGAATCTGGCTCGGCGTACCGTGGCTGATGAATCCGATTCTCGGCGGCATCACGATTCTCATCTTCTACGCACTCGGGCGGGAACTGCTCAACGAAAAAGCTGGCCGGATTGCCGTTCTGCTCGCGTTGATATCACCGTTCCGCATGGGCAGCTTTGGCTGGATGATGTCGCACGGCGGCTGCATCCTGCTGATGTCGCTCTTCGCGCTCTACCTGATCAAGGCCGTGCGCGATCCGCGACGCTATCGCTATTGGATCATCGCGGCTATTGCGGGGGGAGCCGCGGTCCATTTTCGGCCGATTACCGTCATCGCCATGAGTGTCCCTCTGGGGCTGGTCGGCGCCTGGCGATGCCGCTGGCGACAGGTCTCGGTGCTGTCGGTACTTGCGTTCGTACTGCCGCTGGGCTGTTTCGCCGCGTTGTTTCTCGGGTACAACTACGCGGTGACCGGCGACATGATGAGAACACCGTTCGAACTCTGGGGTCAGAACGAACAACTCGGCTTCGGGCCGGACAAGGGCCTCGATTATTGGCCGAGCCACATGGGCCGCGGGCATACCCCCGCCAAGGGCCTCGATTTCATCAATATGAACCTCGACGCCATGGGCGTCTCGCTGCTCGGCTGGGGCCGCGGCACGCTGCTGCTGATGGTGGCAGCCCTGTGCCTGCGCTGGCGGCGGGCGAACTTCCTGCTGGCCGTGGCGACCATATTCTCGCTGGCGTTCATCTATTTCTTCTACTACTCAGCCAGTGTGATCTACGACATGCCGCGTTACTGGTCCGAATCCATGGCATTCATGTTCCTGTTGGCTGTCGGCGGCCTTACCAGCTTGCGGTTGGTCGTTGGCTGGAGCCTGCGACTGTTCGGCGTCAGCGACAGCGGCCGGCGTACCCGAGCCGGCCTGTGGATCGCCGCTGTGGGCCTGCTGGTCATTGGCGCGGGACAGATCTGGCCTGAATTCCTGGCGTTTCACGGCAACAAGATTCTAGTCGATCCTACGGTGCGCGAGACCCTGGCGAGGCAGCCGCTGACGAATGCGCTGGTCGTCATTCCATCCACCTGGTTCCGCGAAGTGTATTTGATGGACAAGTCCATGTCCGGCTTCATGCTGAACTCGCCCAACCTTGACGGCGATGTGGTCTTCGCGCGCGACCGCGGCGACGAAGCCAACGTCATCCTGCACGCGCATTTCCCCGACCGGACGCTGTACCGGTTCGTCG
>JAFGKA010000006.1 GCA_016928855.1 Phycisphaerae bacterium | reverse complement strand
ATGGTCATCTGCCCGTGCAGCAGCAACACGCTTGGGGCAATCGCCGCCGGCCTGGGCGATAACCTCATCACACGGGCGGCGCATGTCACACTGAAAGAACGACGCCGACTCATTCTGCTGCATCGCGAAATGCCGTTGAGCGAGATCGACCTCGAGAACATGCTGCGAATCTCGCGTGCCGGCGGCGTTATCTGCCCCGCTGCTCCCGGATTCTACATGCAGCCGGAGAGCGTGGACGATCTGGTCGACTTCGTCGTCGGCAGGCTGCTCGACCTGCTGCACGTGCCCCACAACCTCAACACCCGGTGGACCGGCCAGGTGCCGACGATCCGCCCCGCCGCAAACCAATGATGGCCGCCAGCCGCTCCACAGTGCTCGTCTGGGCCGAGATGATCAAGTTCAGCCACTCGGTCTTCGCCTTGCCCTTCGCGTTGATGGCCGCGTTTCTGGCGGGTCGTGAGCGAGCTTCGGGCCTTCCGGCCGCATGGCAACTCACACTGATCGTCGTGTGCATGGTGGCGGCCCGATCCGCGGCCATGACGTTCAACCGGATCGTCGACGCCCGGATTGACGCCCGCAACCCGCGTACGGCGGGCCGGCCGCTGGTCGCCGGCTCGATCAACCGCTTTCAGGCCATCCTGTTTTTCGTCGCCTGCTGTATCGTCTTCGTTGCCGCGTGCGCGGGGTTCCTCGTCGTCGACGACAACGTGTGGCCGATCTTGCTGGCAGGGCCTGTGCTGGCCTACATCTGTGGCTACTCGTACACTAAACGCTTCACGCCGTGGTCGCACTTCGTGCTCGGCTCAGCGATCGCGTGCTCGCCGGTGGCGGCTTGGCTGGCAATCCACCCGGCCTCGATCGGCTGGCCGGCCATCGTGCTCATGGCGGCGGTAACCTGCTGGATCGGTGGTTTCGACATCATCTACGCCTGCCAGGACGTCGAGATCGACCGGCGGCACGGCCTGCGCAGCCTGCCTGCCCGGCTCGGCGTTGCCCGGGCGCTCTGGATCACGCGCGGCGCCCACCTCGCGACAGTCGCGATGCTCGCCGGCTTAGCGCCCCTCGCGTCACTCGGCTGGCTGTATGGGATCGGCGTGGCGACCGTCGCCGTGCTCCTGCTCATCGAAAACCGGCTCGTCCGGGCCGACGACCTGTCTCGCGTCAACGTGGCCTTCTTCACGGTCAATGGCGTCGTCAGTCTGGTGCTGGGCGGGCTGGCCATTGCGGACATTCTGGTGGTCTCGCCAGGATAGCTCGGCCGCGTACAATGCTGGCATGACGCCGACGAATCAGCCACCGGCGAGTTCACATCGAACGTTTCAGGTGCTAGTGCTCATCACCGCACTCGGCGCGGTGCTGTTCCTTGTCGGCGTCGACTGGGGGCTGCCGTCGCGCCAAGTCGACCCCTATCTGTTCGGCGGCCACCTGGCATGGTCTGGCGAGCGAATCGCGGAATTGGCGAACGTGCACGAACGCGACAGCGACCAACGCGGTGCGGACGTGGATGTGGACCCGCTGAGTGACCGCACACGGCGGATCCTGCTGAACGCCACCGACACGGATCGCGCCGCCATTCTGCTGCGTTATCGCCTGTATAGCGCCCAGCCGGACGAGATGGTCACGATGATGTCGCTGGCACGCATGCGCCCCGGCGCCGGCGATTTCGACCCGAGACTGTATCAATACGGCGGGCTGTTCATCTATCCCGTCGGCGCGCTGCTCAAGACCGCATCGCTAGCCGGCGCAATCACCGTGAAGTCCGACCTGACCTACTACCTCGACGAGCCGGCCGAGTTCGGCCGATTCTACGTTGTCGGCCGCGCCTATGTAGCCACCTGGGGCCTGCTGGGCATTCCGGGGCTGTTCTGGCTGACCCGGCGTCTCGCACGAGACTGGACCGATGCCCGCACCGCCACCAGGGCCGGCGTGCTGGCCGCGTTGTTCTATGTGCTGATGCCTGTCGTCATAACTATGGCACACGAGGCGAAGCCGCATCTGCCGGGCGCGGTGCTGATGTTGTATGCGACTCTGGCGGCCACACGGTACGCCGACCGCGGCACGTCGCAGTGGGCCATCATCGCCGGCATCGCTGCCGGTGCGGCGTTCGGCATGGTGCTCTCGGCATTGCCAGTCTTCCTGGTACTGCCGCTGATGGCGCTCCTGCGGCCGACCCCGCGACGGCAGCAGATCGCCCACGCCGCCATGGCCTGTACGGTGGCTTTCGGCACGTATGTCGCGACAAACCCCTATGTCGTCATCAATCTACTCTTCAGGCCCGAGGTCGTCTTCTCCAACCTCGGTAACACGGCGGCCCTATTCGAGTGGTCGCATCCGCTGGCCGGCCTGCTCAACGTCGCCGGCCTGATCGCCGAAGGGATGTCGCCGCCGCTGGCCATTGCGGGCGTGCTGGGGCTGGGCGTGCTGTGCGTCAGAGGGGACGTTACTCATTTTCCGAAAACAATAACAAGCCCGACAGACACCGGCATCCCCGATCACGCTCACGGCTGCCCCACGGAAACCGTCAGGAAGATGCGTGATGTCCCCTTACGCCCCAACGCCGCTCAGAGCGTCGAGGGGGACACCACTCATTTTCGAACTGCCGATGAAATGTCCGAGGATACGACATGCACTGACGCCGCTTACTCCGCCCCCGATGTACCATCCGCAAAAATGAGTAATGTCCCCGTGGTGTGGCTGCTGCTCGTGCCGGCGGCGTGCGTCTTCGCGCAGATCGTCGGGCCGGCGGCCGGTAAGCCGGGTGAATATGGACGATTCGCGTTGTTTCCGGATCTCGCGCTCACGATCACCGCCGCCGTCGCGCTGACGCAGTTGTCCGCGCAACGCCGCAGGTTGATCGCCGTAATCACGCTCCTGCTGATCGTGTGCGCCGCGGCCGGGGGGGGCGTCTACGTAAACGCATTCCTGCGCGACAGCCGACGACAGAACACACGAATCACGTGCGCAGCCCAGATCGAACAGATCGCCGCCGACGTCGGGCTGCTGACCGTTGGCCTCTTCGCCGAGCCGGCACCGTACAGCGTGCCGCCGCTGAATTGGATCGACCACACCGTCTGGCTCCTGCCCCGCGACGCAACGCCCGAAACGGTGTCCGTGCTGCCAGATATAATCGTCTCGACGACGGACGACATGGTAAGCGCCCCGCTCCACACCTGGGCCGCACGCTACCGACGACTGGAATTCGGGCCCCTCTTTGGTACGCCCCGCATCAGTTGGGCGAACAAGCCCGTGGTCCTGCTCGTCCGCGACGATGAAGGGGACGTTGCTCATTTTTCGAATTCAACAAGAAGCGCGACAGACACCCGCATCCCCGATGAGAGCGTCGAGGGGGACACCACTCATTTTCGAACTGCCGATGAAACGTCCGACGATATGACAAGCACTGACGCCGCCTACTTCGCCCCCGATATACCGTCCACGAAAATGAGTAATGTCCCCGGAGGCTGACCATGCGCATTAGCGCCTCGACCGATTCACTGCCGGACGTGGGGCTGCCGACTGCGTTGCGTCTAATCGCCAAGGCGGGCTATGCGGCCGTCTCCATCGGCGCAGGCCATGTCGGGGATAAAGGGGACATCACTCATTTTCCAACCAACGCACAGGGGTCCACCGACTTCGACGGCGTTGATCGTGCTCGTGAAGCACCCGCCGACAAACTTGCGAAAATGAGTAATGTCCCCGTGGTCTCAGTCGAGATCCATCCCCTCTCGGTGGGAACACCGACCGAGTTGGCCGAAGAACTCGAACGTGTCGATCAGCAGCTCGAGTGGGGCCGCCGGCTCGGCCTGCGCTCGCTTTGCCTCGGCGCCGGCCATCGGGAACGCCAGCCATGGCCGCTGCTCATCGAGGCCCTGCGTCAGGCCGCTCAACAGGCCGCCGCCCGCAACATGACCCTGTGCCTGGCCAACCATTGCGGCAGCCGCTTCGAACAGATCGAAGACCTGCGCTATGCGATCCCGGAAATCGGCGCCGTAAACGTGCTGATAGCAGTGGATACAGGCGAGTTTCATGCCGCGGCCGTAAACTCCACGCACGTCTTTCGCGAGTTCCCAAACCGCATCGGCCTGCTGAAGCTCGCCGATCGACGCGGCAGACGCGCCACGCGGCTCGGCCACGGTGAAATCAATCTGTCCGCCGTGCTCGAAACCGCGGCCGGCGTCGGCTACAACGGCTGGATTGCCGTGCAGACACTCGTCGCCCCCGGCGAAGATGCCACAGAGGCCCTGATCGCCAGCCGCGAACACACCCAGCGCCTGCTCGACGCGCTCCACTGACGCGCTCGTACTGTTTCCGGCTGGAAAGTTTCGTCGGGTGCCATGCCCAAGCGAAGCACGGGCATACCCCGCACACAGGCCAGACATCATGCCGGCGCCTTCGGCTTCGGCATGGCACCCACGAGATTAACGAAAGTCACTGACCGAAAACGGCACTATACCTCATCCGCGCGCATCACGGATGCCTCGTCGGCGAAGCCGTAGCTGTGCAGCTCGTCCTGCGTGAAATAGATGGCGATTTCCGTTGCGGCTGATTCGGGGCTGTCGCTGCCATGGACGAGGTTGAACGTGCGGCTGAGGCCGAAGTCGCCGCGGATCGTGCCGGGCTCGGCCTCGTAGCCGAACGTCTTGCCCATCAGCTTGCGCGAGACGTCGATCGCTCGCGGGCCAGCCAGCACCATCACCACGACCGGCCCCGACGTGATGTACTCGATCAGGCCCGGATAGAACGGCTTGCCCTTGTGCGGCGCATAATGCCGTTCGGCCAGCTCGCGTGAGATTTGCATCAGCTTCATCGCAGCCAGCTTAAGACCCTTGTCTTCGAAACGCGCGAGGATCCGGCCAATCAGCCGGCGTTGTACGCAGTCCGGTTTGAGAATGATGAGCGTCTGTTCCATGGTGGGCAATCGATCGTCCTTCATCGTTCGGCGGCGCTGTCACGCCGCGGTTGCCTCGTCGTATCAGTACACGGCGGCCTTCGCCGCCTCGACCATCGCGTGCAGGTTAGTGTCCGGCACCACCGCCGGATCATACGTGCAACCGGGCGTCATGAGAATGGGCCGCTCCTTCGCCTGGCGTACGGCGTCGCGGACCTGTGCGGCCACTTCGTCGGGCGTACCGGCGGGCAGCTCCTTAAGATTGTCCACACCGCCGCTGATCGTCGGCTTCACGCGGTCGCGGGCATAGGCGATGCTCGGCCCGGCCGCCCGGTCGGCCCAGTTGAGCACCTGAACGGGATACCCGGCGAACGCCTCGAAGTTCAGCGCCTTGCCGCAGATGTGCAGCATGTTGAACGTCCCGGCGGCCGCCGCGTTGAGAATCTTGAGATCCGCCGGCCGAACGATTTCGTCGTACGTCTCCGGCCCGTTCGCCTGCCGGTCCACCCAGTCGTCGCGAACGGACATGAAGACGCCGTCGGCCCCGGCCGCAATGCAGGCACGGGCGAAGTTCGCCAGCGACTCGGCGATCGTATCGATCGCCGCGGCCACGGCGGCGCGGTCGGCCTTGAGCATCGTCGTGATGTGTTCATCGCGTTCGTCGATGTCGGTGATCTTCGGCGGACCATGCGTCTTGCGCGGCGGTTCGACGAGCTGCCGCAGCGTCGTCCACGGATTGAAGATCGTCGTGCAGGTGAACACCTCGCCGCCGAACGCCTTGGCGAGCCCTTCGATCACCGCAAGCTGTGCGGCGAAGGCGTCTTCCGTGCCGGTCAGCACGGTCAGTCGCTTCAAGTCGGCAAGCTCCCGGATCGTCTCCTGCCCCGGCTCGCGCGGGTAGCGGTTGTCGTTCATCACCTTGCAGAAGTCGAGATCGTATTTCTCGATGTGCCGCAAGTGCGCGTCAATCGCCGGCTGGCCGGCGGCCTCTTCGTGCGAGAAGTGATACCAGAAGCTCACGGGCGGCCGGTCCGGCCAACGCCCATCGAGCACGGTCTGTACGCGTTCCCGTCGATTCATGGCATTCGTTCCGTGGCGTTGTTGTATGCGAATCACCGTCCGACGGGCCGACTGTAAGCCGAGCCGCACCCGCGGTCAAGCAACGCTCTTCGTCAGCTCAAGACCGGAACGCGGAAAAGAAGAACTTCACCACGAAGGGCACGAAGATCACGGAGAAATACCTTGAACAACGAGGAAACGGAGGAAACGGAGAGAAGAAGACAACGGCCACGAGAAACACGAAAAGGCACAAAAAGAGTCTTCGTGTGTTCTTGCGTTTCTTGTGGCCATTCGATCCGCTCATGCCTTCCGGACGGGGTGGCATGGGTCCCGACGTGACGTCGGGAACGGGTTTGCCCGTGTTGCCACGAATGCCTATCGGGCGCCGAGTACCTCGGTTCCGTCGAACCCAACCGTGCGTTATCATACGGTTTACGTCGCTTCGAACGGGCGACGGGGAAACGGACCAACACGCAACACGCACACGAGGAACAGCATGAAAGTTCAACCGATCAAAGCCCATCGCCAGGAACAGGTCTGCCTCGACGGGGCCATCGGCGCCCGCATCCGTATCCTCATCGGCCCGGACGACGGCGCCCGCAACTTCCATATGCGCCACTTCGAGCTGGAGCCCGGCGGCTGCACGCCCCACCATCAGCACAATTACGAGCACGAGGTCCTTGTCTGGGAGGGCACCGGCATTGCCAAGAGCGAACAGGGCGACCGGCCGATCAAACGCGGCGACGTGCTTTACATCGCCCCAAACGAAAAACACCAGTTCTGCAACACGGGCGAAAAGCCCTGCGAATTCATCTGCCTGATCCCGGCCCCCTGCGACTGCGCGCGATAGCGGGTGGCATGGGCAGGCCCGAAGGGTTTGCCCGTGCTCCGTGTGCTACTGCTCTCGAGCAGTGCTCTTCGCAAGCGACGACGTAGCCGACCAGGGTTGCATAGGCAGGCCAATGTTGGATCGCTGGGCACGCCCGCAGGAGTGCACGTGTTGCAGCCTGCTCTGTATTTCGCTCTACTGATCTACTGCTCACCTGCTCAACTGTTCTCGCCCGAAGGGCGCGGGTTTGCCCGTGTCGTGTGACGACAACCGCCACCCGTGTTCGACGCCACCCGCGTCATCCGCCCGACCGTCGTGCGATACGGCGCAAATCAACAGCACAGAGGCTTTGGAATAAAGCCCCGGGTGAAGCGAAGCGCAACCCGGGGAATGGTGGCAGCCCTCCTCATCTCCGAACCCCCTTCAGGGGGTGACCGAAGCGCTCCCGCGCAATACCGGACATCCCGCCCAACACCGCCTCCGTATGCGCGAGCCCTCTGCCACCCCTCCGGGGTTGAATTGTCTTTGGGGCACGGTTTCCCCCGGGTTGCGCTTCGCTTCACCCGGGGCTCTATTCCGTGCGCGTGCCGGTCGCCTGTGTAGCGATGATTAGCAAATGCCCCTGCGCTACGCGACACCACCGATGGGCGCAGCGGGAAACCGGCCCGTCGGCTATACTCGGACCCGCCATGGACGACGCGTCTGAACGTTGCTGCATCCATCTCGAATGCCCCTTCTGCAGGTACGATCTGTTCGGGCTCCCCGCAGAGAAACACATCGTTCGCTGCCCGGAATGCGGCAACCAGGCAGACATTCAACTTCTACAGGCCCCGTATATCGAACGAGAACGAAGGACCCGGGCAATGGAATCACTGCTCTCGGTCACAGCATTATGGCCCTTGGCGCTTGTGGGGTGGGAATTCGTGCTCGGCGTGCTGTGGTATACATCGCGAAGGAAGCCCGAAGAGGCCATGTCCTTCTTGACGTGCGCGTCGCTCGCCACACCGCCCATTCTGATCTGGATCGGCCTGATCATCGCCTTCCTGCGCCGCTACCGCTCCACAACCGGCGCAACTACGTTGCTACTCCTGTTCCACGTCACCGGCTGGCTTCTCGTCATCGGCTTCTGCCTCTGCCTATCCAGCGCATGCATCTTGGGATTCGGAAGCACGGGGCCGGCGCTTACCACGGTCATGATCGGCGCCCCCATGCTCGCTCTCGGCTGGTGGCTCTACAGGCGGGCGCGCGGTATCCTTCGGCGGATGCACGATCAGCTTGCCGCCCGGACGGCGGCACCGGAGCCGAAGTCATGAGTCGCGACGCCGAACGCCAGATCCAGAAGCTGCGGGAGACGCTCCGCCGGCACGACCACCTCTACTACGTCCTCGCCCAGCCGGAGATCTCGGACCGCGAATACGACCGCCTCTTCGAGCAGCTCAAGAAGCTCGAAGAGCAGCACCCGGAGTTGATCACGCCGGACTCGCCGACACAGCGAGTCAGCGGCCGGCCGCTCGAGGGCTTCACCCAAGTGCGCCACGCCGTGCCGATGCTCTCGATCGACAACACGTACAACGAAGCCGAGCTGCGCGAGTTCGACGCCCGCGTCCGGCGCGGCCTCGACGACGAGCCGTACGCCTACGTCGTCGACCCGAAGATCGACGGCGTAGCCATCTCGCTCCGCTACGAGGACGGCGCCCTCGTCCAGGCCGCCACTCGCGGCGACGGCGCCACCGGCGACGACATCACCCAGAACGCCCGCACGATCCGCTCGATCCCGCTGCGCCTCAGCGGCCGCGACGTGCCGGGCGTGCTCGAGGTCCGCGGCGAGGTCTACTGGCCGCGGTCGGACTTCGCCCGCTGCAACGCCGCCCGCGCTGCCAACGGCGAGGCGACATTCGCCAACCCCCGCAACGCCACCGCCGGCACGCTCAAGCAGCTCGACTCCCGCATCGTCGCCCAGCGCGGCCTGGCGTTTATCGCCCACGGCTTCGGCGCGATCGAACCGTTCGACGCTGAGACCCAGCACGAGCTGTTCGACCGCTTCACTGCGTGGGGCATCCCGGCGAACCCGCACCGGCGGTTACTCAAAACGATCGACGCCGTCGTGGCCTTCGTCCACGAATGGGAATCACAGCGGCTCGAACTCGACTACGAAACTGACGGACTGGTCGTGAAGGTCGATCGCCTCGACCAGCGCGACGCGCTCGGGGCGACGAGCCGATTCCCCCGCTGGTGCATCGCGTTCAAGTACGCCGCCGAACGCGCCGAGAGCAAGCTGCTGTCGGTCCGTTTCCAGGTCGGCAAGCTGGGCACGATCACGCCGGTCGCGAACCTCGAACCCGTCCAACTCGCCGGCACGACGGTCAAGAGCGCGAGCCTGCACAACTTCGATCAGATCGAGCGGCTCGGCGTCAAAGTCGGCGACACGGTCCTGGTCGAGAAGGCCGGCGAGATCATCCCGCAGGTCGTCCAGGTCGTCGCCGAGAAGCGGCCGGCCGACGCGAAGGCGATCCGCCCGCCCAAAGCATGCCCATCCTGCGGCGAGGCCATCACGCGTGACGAAGCGGCGGTAGCGCTGCGGTGCACCAACCCGGCGTGCCCGGCCCAGGTCAAGGAGCGCATCCGCTATTTCTGCGGCCGTGATCAGATGGATATCGAGGGTGCCGGCCCGGTCCTGGTCGAGCAGCTCGTAGACACCGGCCTGACGCACGACGTCGCCGACCTGTACCACCTGCATGAGCGGCGGGACGAGTTGATCGGCCTGGAGCGCATGGCCGAAAAGAGCGCGGACAAGTTCCTCGCCGCAATCGACGAGAGCAAGAGCCGACCGCTGGCCCGACTGGTGGCGGCGTTGAACATCCCGCTCGTCGGGGCCTCGACGGCAGAACTCCTGACGGCCGAATTCTCGACAATGGACGCCCTGCGGGACGCCGACGAAGAAGCCCTGCAGGCGATCGACGGCATCGGCCCGGAGGTCGCCGCGAACCTCCGCGAGTTCTTCGAAGCCCCGGCGACCGGCCGCCTGCTCCAACGGCTCCAGGCCGCAGGCGTCAACATGAAGCAGCCCCGTAAGGCCGCCGCGACCGCCCAGCCGCTCGCCGGCAAGACCATCGTCGTGACCGGCACGCTCGAGGGCTACTCGCGCAAGGCGATTCAGGACCTCATCGGCGAACTCGGCGGCAAGGCAACCGGTTCGGTCAGCAAGAAGACGGACTTCGTCGTCGCCGGCGCCGAGGCGGGGTCGAAGCTGACCAAGGCACAGGAGCTCGGTGTGAAGGTGCTGACGGAAGCGGAGTTTGACAAGCTGATCGGGAAGGGATAGCGGCAAGCTACTGATTCCCTGTAGCGGTTGGCGTCTCGCGGACCGGGTTTTCATGGGCGACGACAGCATCCGACGAAGCACGGCCGGCGAGACGCCGACCGCTACATCTTGCCGCCGGAAAAGGGTGCGTGTTCGAGGGCACCAGCAGTGAGGAAGAGCGTGAGCGAAAGTGTTTCATCCTGTGACATCGAGATCCGCGTGCGGTACGCCGAGTGCGACCCGATGGGCATGTTGCACCACAGCCGCTACTTCGAATACTTCGAGATGGGCCGGACCGAGTTGCTGCGACAGGGCGGCACGCGGTACCGTGACTGCGAAGCCCGCGGCGTGTTCTTCGTCGTGGCCAAGATCGAATGCCGCTTCAAGGCCCCGGCCCGCTACGATGATGTGTTGACGCTGACGACCTGCGTCACCCGCACGACGCGTGCCCGCATCGATCACGGTTACATACTCAAGCGCAACGGCCGCATCCTCTGTGAGGCCACCAGCACGCTCGCGTGCGTAGGCCCCGACGGCCGCCCGATTCCCATCCCGGACGACGTGCTGAGTGAAGCATCGTAGTGCCACAACTCACGCCGAAACCGAAGCCCCTGACGCCGCGATCGCCACATCGTCAAGCCCGGAAAACGCCGACCGGCCCGCGAGCAGATTCGCATACACACTGCGGTATTCCTTCGCCAGCCGCGTCAGGCTGAAGCTGTCGAACGCCTCGCCGCGGGCCGTTTCACACAGGGACGCCACCATTTCCCGATCTCGCAACGCCGTGCGGATGCGCTGGGCGAGCAGCATTGGATCGCCCGGCTTGCACAGCAGCGCGTTGTGTCCGTCGGCGAGGTACTCCGCCACCGCCGGGATAGCGCTGCCGACGATCGGCACGCTGGCCGCCATCGCCCAGGCCAGGCCCCCGACCGGCGCATCATCCAACGCCGGCACGACGAGCACGTCCGCCACCGCCAGCAGCCGCTCGAACGCCACCCGTCGCCCAGTCGCGATGACCAGCTCAGGCATCTGAAAGCTCATCGCGAACCGCACCAGCCGCCGAGCCTCCGCCGACAAGCCCGGTGCCACGACGCGAATGTCCGGCCAGAGCTGCTGCAGCACCGCCGCAGCCCAGACGGCGTAGTATTGCCCTCCGCTGCCTGTCGGCGGCATGACCGTCAACAGGATCGGCCCATCGGTCCGAATGCCAAGACTCGCGCGCGTCGTGCTCCGCCGGGCCTCGTTGATCGCGGCGAAGTCCACCGCCGGCTGAATCACGCCACAGGACTCCATCGCGATCCCCGCCGCCAGTGCCCGTCGGCGAAACTGCTGCGACGGGAACACCATCGTCGGCGGCCGGAGTGAACGAAACCGCTCAGCAGCGGCCACCCACCGACCCCACCGCCGTGGCATCGGCGGCTCACACACTGTCGCGAGCACCGGGCAGGTTTCGCCCGCGGCCAGTTGAGCACAGCCAGCCGCCACCGCGCTCCAGGCGTGCACCAGGCTCAAGCCCAGGCTATCGATCACCCGCCGAAGCGGCATCGCCCGCCAGAACGGCCAGCCCATCCGATCGCCAAGCCGCACAGCGCGGGCATGCCGAGCGATCGACTCGGGCACCGACACAGCCCCGAACGCCCCCACCACATGCGTAGTATCCGGCAACGCCATGCGCGACAAGAGCTGCGCCAGCGTCGTCAGCGCATCTTCCTGCGTCGATTCGTCGATCAGATGCAGTACGGTCGTCATAATCCTCTCAGGATCGAGCACGCCCGACACGGCAGACTCACAGCCCAGTGCCACGCCCGTCGAGTCGCCGTGGATTCTATCCGGCAGGCGTAGCCCGCACCAACGGGTGCGACAGGACGGGTGGTTCGTGACCGTGCCGGCACAAGCAGGATTGAGCCGAACGTACATCCCTACACGCACAAACCCTCTCCCAACGTACGTCGGGACCCATGCCACCCCGGCCGGCGGGCACCCCCCGCACCAACCAGGGGCAAAATCCGCTGGCCACTGCAACTGGCTCTCCGGCGCGGTGTACAGTAAGATATGCGCGGTCATATCCGGACAGGCTGGGAGCGTCGTCTGCGCAAGGAGGCCGCGATGCACAATCGACGCAT
>JAFGKA010000050.1 GCA_016928855.1 Phycisphaerae bacterium | reverse complement strand
GCCCAGCGTGCGTAGTACCACGCCTCCCACCAGCTCACGTTGCGGACCGGGTCGTTGTTGTTGTGGCCGGGCTCCCAGTAATCGAGGTAGTAGTCGATATCGGCCGGCGTCTGGCCGTTCCAGAACCAGTAATTCATTGCCGTCTCGGGATAGAGCTTCTGCTTGCCGCCGTGACGGGGGAAGACCTCGTACTTGTAGACGTGGCCGGCGTTGGACTCGACCCATGGCCGCTGGCGATTTCGCATCTTGTCGAGCTTACTCGTGGTGAACAGCCCGAGCGGATCCCATAGCGTCGCGCAGCCGCGTCCTTCGGCCGCCTTGCGGAAGCGGTCGAACTGGACGTTGTTGACCTCATAGAGATCGACATAGAACGAGCCGACGCGCACGTTGCCGGTCGGGCCGTCGGCCGGGTTGCCGGTGCCCATCATGAACTCGCCGCCGGGCACATAGGCCATCACCGAGTTGTCGGCGTTGCAGACGATGTAGCGCGGCCACCCGTTGACATAATCGTTCGGGTCGTCCGGGTTCAGGCCAACGAGCGGATAGAAGCCGCACGGCAGGTCGGCATCATGGGTAAAGGTGCCGTGCTTGTCGGCGAGGTTGCTGATGTACTTGTCTCGGGCGCAGCCGCCGGCCAGCAGGGCCGCGACGAGCAACGCCGCACCGACTACGGGCAGGAGCTTCGAGGATACATGCCGCTGAGTCATTCGGGAATCTCCTTCGGGAATGCACAATTCCGCGGACCGGGGTACACAGCCCACCCCGACCACCGCAGGAATTATGTAGCAGAGAGCCGCCGGTGATGCAACCCGCCGGGCCCCGGGCGGTGGCATGGGCAGGCCCGACGGTTCGCGCAAGCGAGCGGACGGGTTTGCCCGTGGTCGAACGCCAGACCGCCCTGCTTCTGCGACCAGCCCCCGAATCCGGCCGTTAGTCGATCGGGAATTGGATGTCGAGGACCTGGAGTTCGACGGATCGGCGACCGTTGAACTCGTTGAGGATCGGCTCGAACGCGAGGCGGCAGCGGCGGGCGTCCAGAAGCGGCTGGGCCGCGTTGGCCTGGCGAAACGCGATGGCCTTACGCACGCAGCCGTCCTGCCGGACGGTGAACTGGAGGTGGTCGCCGTCGCGGCCGACCTTCCGCGGCGAGCCGATCAGCTCGCACCAGCCTGTCGCGAGGCGGAGTGTCGGATTACCGAAGCCGAACGGGCCGAGGTCGAGCAGGGCCTGCACGAGCGGTTCGGTCAATTCCGCCAGTGTGGCCTCGGCGTCGAGGGGCAGCGTCGGCCGCAGATCGGCCGCGGTCAGTGTCTGATTCGCCCGCGCGACGAACGCTTCGGCGAACGCGTCGACGCGACCTGCCGCAATGCGCAGGCCGGCGGCCATCGCGTGCCCGCCGAAGGTATCCAGGTGTTCACGGCAGTTGCAGAGCGCCTCAAAGAGATTGAAGTGCTCGACGCTGCGCCCGCTGCCCTGGCCGAAGCCGTTCTCCATCGCGATCAGCACGGTCGGACAGCCGAATCGGTCGACAAGGCGCGACGCGACGATGCCGATCACGCCGGCATGCCATTCTTCATGGGCCAGCACGATCCCGCGGCAGCCGTCACGATCCATGCCGGCGGCGGTGACCATCTCGCAGGCCTGTTTCGTGATCCGGCGTTCGAGGGTCTGGCGGTTGCGGTTCTGGGAGTCGAGGTAGATGGCGATCTCGCGCGCCCGTTCGGGCGTTGCCCGCGTCAGCAGTTCGACCGCGAGCCGCGCGTGGCCCATGCGGCCGGCGGCGTTCAGCCGCGGCGCCAGCACGAAGCCGACGTGAAAGCTGTCGAGTTTCGTCTCGTTCAGCTTCGCGTGCTCGATCAGCGCGCGGACCCCCGGCAGCTTCGACGCGGCCAGACCCGCAAGGCCATGGCGCGCGAAGATCCGGTTCTCACCCAGCAGCGGCACGACGTCGGCGATGGTGCCGAGCGCGACCAGGCCCACCCCTTCGACCAGGACCTCGCGCAGCTCGGGGCTGACGCGTTCGGCGCCGCAGACCCGCTGGGCCAGGGCCCAGGCAAGCTTGAACGCCACACCGGCCCCGCATGAGTCGGTGTTCGGGTTGCCCTCGCCGATGGCCGGATGCACGATCGCATCAGCTTCCGGCAGCACTGCGCCGGGGCTGTGGTGGTCGGTGATGATCAGGCGGACGTTCCGCTGCCGCGCGAGCTGGGCGACCTCGACGGCAGTGATACCACAATCGACGCTGACGATCGTCTGGGCCCCGTCGGCGGCGAGCTTGGCGACGGCGTCGGCATTGAGGCCATAGCCCTCTTCGAGTCGGTGCGGGACGTAGAAATCGACGTCGGCGCCGAGCCGCTTGAGCGTATGCCAGAGGATCGCCGTGGCGGTGATGCCGTCGACGTCGTAGTCGCCGTAGATGATGATCCGATGGTTGTCGCGGAGGGCGTCGGCGAGCAGATCAGCCGCCTGTGTCGCGCCGGGCATCTGTTCGGGCGGATGGAGGTCGGTTAGTTGGGGCCTGAGGAACCGCCGGGCGGCGTCCGGCTCGTCGATCCCGCGGTTGTGCAGCAATTGAGCGACGAGTGGCGACGTCCCGAATCGGGCGGCGGCTTCCTGCCTCGCCGGCCATGGCGGCGCAATGATCCACTCCTTGGCCACGAATCGCTCCCTGCGTAATCGGTACTGCATCGACGACGTTGATTATACCGGTAACGATATGGACAGCAATGTGGGAGAGGGGCGGAATGCAGGAGACAGAAGACAGGAGTCAGAAGACAGAAGCCGAGGAAGAAAGACGGGCGGCACGTCAGATGAGTGTGTCGGGCGCCTGCGCTGCCGCGTGAATGCGTCGCGGGTCGGCCTTGGAATAAAGCCCCGGGTGGAGCGCAGCGCAACCCGGGGTCAGCAAGGCCTTCTCCATCGTCTCAAACCCCCGCCAGGGGGTGACGGAGGCAAGCAACGGCTTGAGCATGGCGCATCAGTCTTTCGTCGTGAAGACCATGTGATGCAGCAGATTCGTGGACGTGTGAGACATTCGTGTGCCCTTCCTTCCGCCACCCCTCCGGGGTTGAAGAAGTCTCTATGCGCACCCTGCCCCCGGGTTCCGCTGCGCTCCACCCGGGGCTTTATTCCGCAGAGACAGAAGGCTGTCCCCGGGGTACGTTGCGCTCCACCCGGAGCGTAGGAACAACAAAGGCGCCACCCTACGCCCTGCTTCGCCGTGCTGCGCAGGGATGGGCCATCCTGCCGCGAGTGGCGACTGTTGGAACGGCGCGTCTACGACTTCGATCGCATGTGCGCGATCAGGTCGCGGGGACGGTTGGTGATGATGCCGTCCACGCCGGCGACGAGCATGCGGTCCCAGTCGGCCGGTTCATCGACGGTCCAGACCCAGAAGCGGTAGCCGCGACGGCGGGCTTCGGTGATCATCTCGGGCGTGGTGTCCTGGAAGTTCCACGCGATGATGCGCACGCCCGTCTTGGCCAATTCGTCCCAGCGGGCGTCGTCGATCACCTTGTCGCCCAAGGCCGCCATGATCTGGTCAGGCTCGAGTGCGTGCAGATCAGCGAGAAACTTCCAGTCGAACGCCTGCACGATCAGGCGTCCGAGGAGCCCCTTGGCCCGCAGGACGTCGACGTGGGCCTTGGCCGAGCCGGTCTTGCGCTCCAACAGCGTGATGGAGCCGGCCTGGATCACGTCGAGCGCCGCGTCGAGTCGGGCCACGCGCTCGCCGACGAAGCGCGGATCAAACCACGCGCCGGCATCGAGCTTCGCGAGGTCCGCATCGCTCATCTCGGCGAACGGGATCTTTTCGCGACCAAGCACCTTCACCGCGTCGGACGTGCGATCCATATCCTTGTCGTGCCAGCACCAGATCGTGCCATCGGTTGACACGCGCGAATCGAGTTCGACGTAATCGGCGCCGCCGGCTACCGCGCTGTGGAATGCCGAAAGGGTGTTCTCGGGGGCCAGCTTGGAATCGCCGCGATGTGCGATCACCACGACCCCGTTCGGCGCCTGGTCCCGCTGGATCGGCAAGGCGGTGAGGGGTGCGGTGCCGCCGTCGCCGAAACGTCCACATCCGGTCTGCGATGCCGCAAGCGCCACGAGTGAGAGCCAATACCATCGGGTCATGGAATCCTCCATTCGTTTCTTTGCCCCGGCTTGCCGCGGCCGGCGAGACCGGACGCGGGTCCGCATACCAGTCTCGCTCAGCTCAGTGCGGCGAGATTCGCCTCGATTGCCTCGAACTGAGCCTTGAGATCCGCCAGCCGCGCCCGCTCGCGTTCGACCACCTCGGGCTTGGCCTTACTGATGAAGTTTTCGTTCGCGAGCTTCTTCTCCGTGCCCTCGATCTGCCCGGCGAGCTGCTCGCGCTGCTTGGTCAGACGCTGCTTCTCCTGCTCGATGTCCACTACGCCGCAGACGTAGATATCCGCGTCCCGCACGACAGCCGTCGCCGCATCGGCCGGTCGCTCGGCGTCGGCGGCAATCCGCACGACTTCGAGCCCCGCCATATGCTGAATCAGGTGCGCACACGGCTGTAGCACCTCGGCCGCCGCCCCGGTTACACGAACGCGGGCATCGAGCTTCTTACTCGGTGGCACGTTGTACTTGTTGCGAATGTCGCGGATCGCGCGGATCACGTCGCGCATGAATTCGACCTGATCGTCGATCGCGTCGTCGCGCCACGCCGGCTCGGGCGTCGGCCAGGCCGCACGGATCAACAGCTCCGACGCCGGCAGCGGCGACTCGATACCCCGTTGCGGTGCCTGCTCGTTCAGCCGCGCCCAGATTGCCTCGGTGATGAACGGCACGAACGGGTGCAGCAGCCGCAGGACCTGGTCCATCGCCGTCGCAAGGATCTGGCGGGCCGCACGGGCGGCCGCGGCATCGCGCATCCGCGGCTTGATCAGCTCGAGATACCAGTCGCACAACTCCGACCAGAAGAACTCGCGGGCTGCCCCCACCGCGCCGGCCGGGTTGTAGTCTTCGAGGTAGCCTTCGACCGTGTCAATCGCCTTCGCCAGCCGCGAGAGGATCCACCGGTCCTCGATCGTCAGGTCCGCAAGCCGTCGCGGCTCGAAGGTCACATCCTGCAGATTCATCAACGCGAACCGGGCCGCGTTCCAGAGCTTGTTGCAGAAGTTGCGCCCGATGTCGAAACGATCACTGACGAGCTTGGCCGCGGGCACGTCGGGCATCGTGCCGAGCACGTCGAATTCCTTGCCACTCTCCGGGCACATGTACGTAAAGATGCTGCGCCCGTGCTTGGCCGTAGCCAGGTCAACAGGGTTGCCCGTATAGGGCGAAATCGCCTGCACGGGCAGGCGGATATCCTGCGTGCCGGTCTGCATCTCGCACAGCACGTAGCGCATCGCGTCGGCGCCGTATTTCTCGATGATGTCGACGGGGTCGATGCCGTTGCCCTTCGACTTGCTCATCCGCTCGCCCTTGCCGTCCTGGATGTTGGCGTGGATGAACACGTCGGTAAACGGCACATCGCCGAGGTTGTACAGTCCGGTCAGCACCATCCGCGCAACCCACAGCGTGATGATGTCGCGCGCGGTCACGAGGCACGAGCCGGGATAGTAGTAGCTCAGGCAGTCGGGCCGCCCGTCGGCCGCGCCGAGCGGAGGCTGGCCTGCGTTGACCGCCGCCGTCGCCGGGTCTGGCCAGCCGAGCGTACTGTGCGGCCAGATCGCGCTGCTGAACCATGTATCGAGGACGTCGGGATCCTGTGCAAAGCCCGCCTGTTCGAGCAGCGGCGCGACCTGATGATCGACCGTCTCATCGCGCGGGCAGACCAGCGCCTCGGCCTCGCCGTCGATGCGGTCGGTCGGACCGAGCAACTCGCCACCCGGACCGAGGATCACAAAGTGCACATCGTCACGGGCGTCCAACTGATGCAGCAGGGCCCGCGTCGCGTCGAGCACGGCGGCGCTGTCGATCGTCTTGGCCCAGATCGGAATCCGATGCCCCCACCAGAGTTGGCGGCTGATGCACCAGTCGCGCTTTTCGCCGAGCCAGTTGAGGTACGTGCCGGCGTAGCGGGCGCCGTCGGGATGAAACTGCGTCCGCCGGCCGCTCGCCGAAAGCCAGTCCTCGGCGACGGCGTCCATCGCCGCCTGGGCCAGGCCGGCCGAGCGGAACTCCTTGTCCGTGCCGCGGCCACAGACGATGCCGTCTTCGACATTGCCCATCCGCACGAACCACTGCTTCGACAGGTACGGCTCGATCGGCGTCTTCGACCGATCGGAATGGCCGATCTCGACCGGCCGGTCCTCGACCGCTTCGATCAGCCCGCGAGCCTGCAGGTCGGCGACGACCGTGTCGCGCGTCTTGAGGCGATCAATGCCCGCATAGGTACCCGCGTTGCCATTGAGCGTGCCGTCGGAATTGAGAATGTTGATGATCTCGATTTCGCTCTGATGCCGCGTCCAGACTTCGTAGTCGTTCGGGTCGTGGCCCGGCGTGATTTTGACACAGCCGCTGCCGAGTTCGGGCTTGGCCCAGATGTCGCAGATCAGCGGAATCGGTCGCTCTTGCAGTGGCAGCATCACCTGCCGGCCATCGCGAGCCATCTCGGCGAGTGTGAGCAGTTTGGGCAGGTGGCTCTGGCGTCGGCTCTCCAGCCGTTCGAGTTCGGCTTCGATCGCGGCGCGTTCCTTCTTCGGCGCCGTAGCGAGCTTGGTACGGGTCTCGGCGATGACGGCCTCGAGCTGGCCGGCCGGATCCGGATGGCACGCTACCGCGGTATCGCCCAGCATCGTCTCGGGGCGCGTCGTTGCGACGGTCACATGGTCCGGCTCGCCCGGCTTCGGATCGATGACCGGATAGCGCAGGTGCCAGAAGTGCCCGGCGACCGACTCGTGCACGATCTCGTCGTCGGCGACGGCCGTCTGCAGGTGGCAATCCCAGTTGACCAGCCGGTTGCCGCGATAGATCAGCCCGTCACGGAACATGTTGAAGAACATGTGGCGCACGCCGCGGGCGCAGACCGCATCCATCGTGAAGCGCTGACGGTCCCAGTCGCATGAGCACCCCATCGCCTGCTGCTGCGTGACAATGCGCTGCTGGTACTGATCCTTCCACTGCCAGATTCGCTCGACGAGCGCCTCGCGGCCGATGTCGTGGCGCGTCTTGCCCTCGAGTTCGAGCAGCCGCTTTTCGACGACGGCCTGCGTCGCGATGCCGGCGTGATCGGTGCCGGCCATCCAGAGCGTGTTGTCGCCGAGCATCCGGTGCCACCGGATCAGCAGGTCCTGCATCACGTTGTCCATC
>JAFGKA010000352.1 GCA_016928855.1 Phycisphaerae bacterium | reverse complement strand
TGCCCGACGGACGGCGCCTCGATCGCCTACACGACTGACGACGGGCCCGGCGCTCGCTGGCGACTGTGCACCGGACGCGTCCGGATCAACGAAACGACAACGATTCGCGCCAAGGCCTGCCGGCTCGGCTACAAGGACAGCGCCGAAGTCAAAGCCACGTTCACGATCGCCCCGGAGAAAACAGAGAAATAGACCACGGCCCCCGCGCTACGCGGCCTCCGGCCCGCATTCGGCCGCCACGACCTGCTGATACGCCGCGGCCGCCCACTGGGTGATCTCGCCGGGCTTCTCGTCACGGATCGGCTTGCGCTCGACGCGACAGACTGGCATGACCTCCATCACGGAGTTCGTCAGGAATACCTCGTCGGCGTCGAGCAGATCGTTCACGGTCAGCGGCAATTCCTGGACTGACCGGCCCGCGGCCGCCGCCACCTCGAGCACGACATCGCGCACCGTCCCGCGCAGCACGGGCGTGTCCAGCGGCGGGGTTTTGAGCGCGCCGTCTCGCACAACGAACACGTTGCTGACGCAGCCCTCAGCCAGCAGGTTTTTGTCCGTAAACCACAGCGCCTCACCGCACTGCGCCGCGTGAGCCTCGCGCAGGGCCATCAGACGCGGCCAGTAGCACGTCGTCTTGTGCCCGGCCAGCGGATTGGATCGCGACTGCCGATACGGCGAAATCAAGACCGTCATGCCCTTCTCGTAGTACTCGCGCGGATACGCCGCCACAGCCGTCGCCGTCGCCAGGACCGTCGGCCGCGGCGCGTCGGCCGGTTCGCCCGGCTGCAACGTCGTCCCACCCGTCACCGTCAGCCGTAACCGCGCATCGGTCAGGCCATTGGCCGCCAGCACCGCCGGCAATGACGCCTCGCATTGCGCGTAGACGTCATCCGGCAGCGGGAACTTCAGCGCCTCGGCCGATCGTCGCATCCGTTCCAGGTGCGCCCGCAGACGAAAGACCCTGCCGTGATAGGCCCGTAGTGTTTCAAACAGGCCCACACCATGTAGCAGCGCTGCATCCAGCGCGCTGACCTGCGCCTCGACCGCAGCCACAATCTCCCCGTTCAACCAAACCCTCTGCGTAGTGTCATCCATGCCGTTGGTTTCCTCTCACCACGTTCATTCATCACTGCCAAACACAACCGCCGCGTACCCCACGGCGTCGGCACCGCCGCCCATGCCAAACCGGGCGCCGACCTCCGCACTCGTGGTGTGCTCGAGCAACCGGGCCCGCGTCGCACCGAGTTCGTTCGCCGCCACGATACAGGCCGCCACCGCCCCGCTGCCGCATGCATTGTGATGCGCCTTCGCCTCGGCCACGATGGCATCGGCATCGCGAGCCAAAATCAGATCCAGCATGCGGCGATCGTTCTCTTCACGAGCCCAGCGCAGGCCCTCCGTGCCGATGCCATGCGAGACGCTCCCATAGCTCGGTCCATAATGCGTCAGATCCGTCGAGCCGATGAACACCGCGTCCACGCCCGAATCGCGGACGACCCCTGCGGCCGCGAGGCCGATCTCCGAGGCCCGTGGGCCTGGCATCACGCTGACCGGCAGACACTTCGCCTGCGGAAAGAAGTGCTGTATAAAAGGCACCTGCACCTCGATCGAATGCTCGCTTTCATGCGCGTAGGGCTCATCCCGGACAAACGAGCAGGCGCCCAACAATCGCTCGGCGAGCCGCTCGTCGATCGCGATCTCGCCCAGCGGCGACGCCCACGCCCCACGGGCAAACACCGCCGCATCCGCCCGCATCGCCCGGTGAACGGCACCGAAGACCACGACGGTCTCGGGCCGGCGCCGCGCGGCAATCGCCGCGAATGTCCTGGCGGCCACGGCGCCGCTGTAGATCCACCCGGCGTGCGGCACGATCCCGCCGACGATCCGCGCCGGCAGCTCGCCCAGCGATGCTGGATCGGGCAGGCAGCGCAGCAGTTCCTCGCGGCAGGCGTCCGGCTCGGCCGGGTAGAAGCTTCCGGCCCGTGCGGCTTCCCGGATCATCATGGTTGCATCCTCCGCTGCGATCGCTACGACGCCGAGGCCGCCAGCACACGCTGTGCCGCGGCCACACCGGCCCCCAGCGTACACGAATACCCCATCGAGTTCAGCACAATTTCCAGGGCCGCCAACGCCCCGAGCGTATCGACGGCATCGACGTGGCCCAAGTGGCCGATCCGCACGATGCGGCCCTTCAATCGATCCTGCCCACCGGCGATCAACACGCCGTACTCATCACGCAACCGCCCCCGCAGCACGGCGTCATCGATCCCGTCGGGCACACAGAATGCCGTCACCGAATCGCTCGGCGCCTTCGAGAAAAGCGACAGTCCGATCGCCTCACCCGCGGCGCGCGTCGCCCGGGCCAGTGTCGCCACCTTCGCCCAGACGGCTTCGATGCCCATTTCCCGGATCGAAGCCAGTGCCTTACGAGCCGCCATGATCAGCGGCACCGACGGCGTGTACGGCGGGCTGTAGTCGGCCGCCAGCGCCTTGCGATACGCCTTCAGATCGAGATAGAACGCCGGCGGCGCGAACGAATCGGCCACCGCCCACGCACGGTCGTTGACTGCGACGAAGCTGAGCCCCGGCGGAAGCATCGGCGCCTTCTGACCACCGACGACCGCGACGTCCACGCCCCACGCATCCATACGCAACGGAATCGCCCCGGCCGACGCAACGGCATCGACAATCAGCAGCACGTCATGCGAACGAACGGCCTTCGCGATCGCTTCCAGATCGCACGCCGTCGCCGTTGATGTCTCGCAATGCACCACGATGACATAGCCGATCGACGCATCGGCCGCGAGCTGCTCGGCAATCCCTTCGGCACTCGGCGCGGTGCCCCAATCCACGTCGTACGTCACATGGTCGATGCCGAACGCGGCACAGACCTTCGCCCATCGCTCGCCGAACTTGCCACTGCGAATGACGAGCGCCTTGCGCCCCGGGGCGCAGGTGGTCACGATCGCCGCCTCCATTGCCGCCGAACCGCTGCCGGTCACCGTCAGACAGGTCGCGTTCGTCTGAAACAGGTACTGCAGAGCCTCGGTAACCTCGCGGAGCGCCCGCCGCGACTCAGCCGAACGATGATGGCCGGTCGGCCGCGCCATCTCGGCCAGGATTTCCTGCGGAACCATCGTCGGACCGGGCGTAAGCAACCGCACATGTTTCATGGGGCAAAGCTTCCTGCACCAAACGTTCGGAAACGAAAACACGCGATTATACCCGCGTCGACGGTTCTCTGCCCGGAACGCCTCCGAACGCGACGGCGGTGCCAAGGCGCGTGAACGCTGCCATTCTGGCATCCCCTGTACGACGCCGGACATGCATAACTCTCTTCCCGACAACCGGTTACGATTGCCCCCCAGCCTGGTATGCACCTTGCATCCTGTGTTCGGCGGTCATCCCTTCGAGGGAGCCCCCGCGCCGACGCAGGCCTCAGCCATCGCCGTCGGCATCCGCAGAAAGGAGACGCGCTGTGTCGCTACGTTTCGACAAGTTGACCGTGAAGGCCCAGGAGGCCATCAGCGGCGCGCAGGAGCGCGCCCGGGCCGCCGGCCACCCGAACCTCGAGCCGCTGCATCTGCTGGACGCTCTCGTGGTCCAGTCGGACGGTGGCATTGTCGCCCCGATCCTCGAAAAGGTCGGCGTGAACGTGCCCCGGCTGCGGCAACTGATCGCCGCCGAACTGAAGCGACGACCGAGGGTTGAGGGCGGACAGCTCGGCATGGACGCGGCCGCGCAGGACGTTCTTCGCCACGCGCAGAAGGAGGCCGACCGCCTCAAAGACCAGTTCGTCTCCACCGAACACCTGTTGCTGGCTCTCGCCGAAGTGAGATCCGATGCGAAGGAAGTGCTTTCCGTCGCGGGTGCGTCGCGCGAGGCGATCCTGGCAGCGATGCAAAGCGTGCGCGGCGGTCAGTCGGTGACCTCACAGACTCCCGAAGACACGTATCAGGCCCTCCAGCGATACGGGCGCAATCTCGTCGACCTGGCCCGCCAGGGCAAGCTTGATCCCGTCATCGGGCGCGACGACGAAATCCGCCGCTGCATGCAGGTGCTCAGCCGGCGCACGAAGAACAACCCCGTCCTCATCGGTGAGCCAGGCGTCGGCAAGACGGCCATCGTCGAAGGCCTAGCGCTGCGAATCGTCAATGGCGACGTGCCCGGCGTGCTGCAGAACAAACGCGTCATCGCCCTCGATATGGGCTCGCTCATCGCCGGCGCGAAGTACCGCGGTGAGTTCGAGGACCGGCTCAAGGCCGTCATTCGCGAAGTGATCGAGAGCGATGGAAAGGTCATCCTTTTCATCGACGAGCTGCACACGGTCGTCGGTGCCGGCCGGGCCGAGGGCGCGGTCGATGCCGGCAACCTGCTCAAGCCGCCGCTGGCCCGCGGCGAGCTGCGCTGCATCGGCGCGACGACGCTCGACGAATATCGCAAACACGTCGAGAAGGACGCGGCTCTCGAACGGCGCTTCCAGACGATCTACGTCGGCGAGCCGAGCGTCGAGGACACCATCGCGATTCTGCGCGGGCTCAAACCGCGCTACGACGCCCATCACGGCGTGCGAATCCAGGACGCCGCTCTCGTCGCCGCGGCGACGCTGAGCGAACGCTACATCAGCGATCGGTTCCTGCCGGATAAGGCGATCGATTTGATCGACGAGGCGGCCTCGCGCCTGAGGATCGAAAACGACTCATTGCCATCGGAGCTGGACGAAATCCGCCGCCGCATCATGCAGCTCGACATCGAGCGCGCCGCCCTCAAGAAGGAGAAGGACGAAGGCTCCCGCGATCAACTCGAACGCGTCGAAAAGCAGCTTTCCGAACTGCGCGAGCAGAACAACGCGCTGACCGCGCGGTGGGAGAACGAGGTCGGCGTCCTGCGCGACATCAAGGCCAAACGCGAGGAACTCCAGCAGGCCGAGACGGAACTGGAAGACGCACAGCGCCGCGGCGATCTCGAACGGGCAGCGCGCTTGCGATACGAGGGCATCGCCGCCATCCAACGCGAGATCGACGCCCTCGAACAGCGGCTGAACGAGCTGCAGGCCGACGGCCAGGGCCTCGTCCACGAGGAAGTCACCGCCGAGGAGATCGCCGAAGTCGTCAGCAAGTGGACCGGCGTTCCGGTGGCCCGCATGCTCGAAGGTGAAAAGGAAAAGCTGCTGCACATGGAAGAGCGGCTCGCCGAACGCGTCGTCGGTCAGGACGAGGGCGTCCGCGCCGTCTCGGATGCGGTGCGCCGCAGCCGGGCCGGACTCGGCGACCCCGCGCGGCCGATCGGCTCGTTCCTGTTCCTGGGGCCCACGGGCGTGGGCAAGACCGAGTTATGCAAGGCGCTGGCCGAGTTCCTGTTCGACAGCGAGGCGGCATTCGTCCGCATCGACATGAGCGAGTTCATGGAGCAGCACTCGGTCGCCCGTCTGATCGGCGCGCCGCCCGGCTACGTCGGCTATGAGGAAGGCGGCGTCCTGACCGAGGCCGTGCACCGCCGTCCGTACTGCGTCATCCTCTTCGACGAGATCGAGAAGGCGCACCGCGACGTGTTCAACGTGCTCCTGCAGGTCCTCGACGACGGCCGGCTGACCGACGGGCACGGCCGCGTCGTCGATTTCCGCAACACGATCATCGCCATGACGAGCAATATCGGCAGCGAGCACATCCAAGCACTCACCGAAAGCGGCGGCGCGGATGTCGAGATCGAGCTGCGCATCAAGGAAGAACTCAAACGCCACTTCCGGCCCGAGTTCCTCAACCGGATCGACGAGACGGTCATCTTCGTCCGGCTCACGAAGGCGCACCTGCGCCAGATTGTCGATATCCAGTTGCGACACCTGCGCAATCGCCTCACCGGCCGTAAGATCGGCATCGACCTGACGCCCGCGGCGATCAACAAGCTCGCCGTCGACGGCTACGACCCGGCCTTCGGCGCGCGGCCGCTGAAACGCCTGATCCAGCAGGAGATCGAAAACCCCCTCGCCCGCTACCTGCTCGCCGGCCGCTTCACAGAGGGCGACACCGTCCGCATCGACGCCCCCGGCGAGGTCTTCACCTTCGAGAAAGGTACGGATGTGTTGGAGGGCGAGTTGGTGTAAGAAAAGGCAGAAGGCAGAAGGCGGAAGGCGGAAGTGAACCGCGAATGGACGCTAATGGACGCGAATAAAGAAGCAATGGTATTGAAGGCCGCCCCTCTGCTTCTGGCTTCTGCCTTCTGGCTTCTGGCTTCTGCCCGTTAGAGACACGCCGGCGGGCGGTTCGGGCCGTTGAAACAGGTCGAGAAGATACCAAAGTCGGCCAGGTCCACGTCGTCGTCGTCGTCGAGGTCGGCGTACCCGCAGCTCGGGTAGACCGGCGGACGGTTGGGACCGTTGAAACAGGTCGAGAAGACGCCAAAATCGGCCAGATCGACATCGCCATCGAAATCCAAGTCGCCGGGCACATACCCGAACTGGAAGTCGCGCCGAACCACATCGCCCGGAAGAATCGTCACGGCGTGCACCACGGCATCGTAGCCGGCCTTGCCGGCCATCGCCGTGTAGCCGGTGCCGCCGGCCGTCGCCGGAACAAGCGTGACGACGTAGTAGCCATTGCCATCGGTCTTGACGGGCGGCAGCACGCTGACCATCACCGTCGCGTCGTCTACCGCCTCGCCCGTCGCAATATCCGTCACTCGCCCCCACAACGTACCTTCAGTCGCCAATGCCGGATCGCGCCACGGCATTGTCGGCGTCAGCGCCGGAGCCGTGAAGAAGTTGGCGGCCACATAGGGATACCACGTCCAGTCGGCCTCCGGGTTGCCGTCGTCGTCTTCATCCGCCGTCGAACGATAGGAGTAGTTGACCGAGCCGTTCGCACCCGCGTTGTAGATATACTGCAACTGAATGATGCTGTTCGCCTTGCTGTTCAGGTAGTTGCCCTGGCCGCAGTAGACATGCCTCGCCGCGCGATAACTGACCGCCGCATCGATCCAGTTTCGGAACCATTGCGCGTGCGTAGCGTTGCGCTCATCCTTGTAATTCATCGGCATGCCCGCGTCGAGCCAGCCCCTCTCGAGCCAGTACTTCCAGTTCTGGAACAACGCATACGCACTCGAGTTCGTGAAGTCCGCCGGCGCATTGCCCGCGGCATACAGGTCCGCTGTCAGCCGCAAGGGTTGCCGCGGATTCGTCGTGATCGCCGGAATTTCCGCGCGGCAGCGACGAACGAGTTCATCGATCGTCCGCCGCCGAAAATCGCTCCACGCGCTGTTCGTCGATGACGGTGTACCGACGTAGCCGGTAATCTGCTTGAACCGGGCCAGGCTCGACCGAGTGTAGCCTGCATCGGCCGGATAGCCAGCGTCCGTCTGCGTATACCGGATGTAGTCGAAGTTGATGCCGTCGATCGGATAGTTGCTCACCAACTCGCGGACAATACTGACCAGGTATTCCTGCACATCCGGCGAGCCCGGATCGAGCACGTACTTGCCTTCGATCGTAACCGGCCCACCGCCCATCGCCGCCTGTGGCACCATGATCCACTCGGGATGCGCAGCAATGGTCGTGTTCCCAGCGGGCGGCCACGACATGCTCACACGGTACGTCACCAGCCACGCATGCACTTCGAGCCCGGCCGCGTGCGCCTGCTGACACAGGTAGGCGAGTGGATCGAAGCCGACGTTCACTTCGGCGGCCCACGGTACGATACTCGAATGCCAATACGCGCCGTGCCCGCCCCCGCTTGTATCCTGATAGGCGAGCACTTCGGCAACGATCGCATTGTAGCGGCCGGTCAGCGCCCGGGCGATCATCGTGTCGATCTCGGCCTGACTCTTGAAACCGACACCAAACACGTCTGCCCAAAAGCCGCGAAACGCCGGATCGGCCGGCGGCGGCTCGTCATCGACCCACACGAAACGCACGGCGTCGGCAATGATGTTTCCGCTGGTCGCATCGTCACTGAGGCTCACCGTGCCTGCGGTCCCCGCGGTGAAGCTGAACTGCCCCAGAAAATCCCACGCCGCCCCGTTGATGCGTTGGTCGACATCGATCGTCGTGGCTCCTCCGGCGTGATGAACGGTGTACGGCGCGTCCGGGGCACGGTTGGAGCCCGGCCGGTAGAAGATGTAGACGTCATATAACCCGGCCGTGGGAAGATCCGGCCGCCACTCGACCTCGCTCAATGTCCCGCCAGCGCCGGCAAACAGGTAGTCCTCTTCCCACTTGTCGGTCGTGCCGGCATCCGTCAGCGTCCAGCCCCCCGACAGAACGGTGAAGACACCATCTGTATTGTTCGCGTTGTTGTTGTCGAGCGTTACTGTCTGGCCGAGGCCCGGCACCGCAAAGACCAGCGCTACGAGCCCGATCGATATCCGGTGCCACCTGTGCCGGCCCCAATCGCCAGTCCACGAATTGAACATCTCAGACACACCATCAGCCTTTCTGCAGAGGCCTGCACACCACGGCATCGATTGGCTCCTTTCCGCGAGTCCCGTGCGCCGATTTGGATCTGCCCCTGAACGTGATCGCGCACCACCACCGCGGATCTTCTCCTGTCTATCCATTCTAGCCATCCGCCCCCGCCAGATAAAGCCTATCCCGACAAACCGTCGCCCGAACCGCACTGCCGCCTTGCAGAGCGGCCCTGGTTGACGATAATCCCTGCACGAACGGTACCACGCGGTAACGACTGATGTGGCCTCGCCGGCATGTGCCGGAGGCCGCAGGAACGCAATCGCACCGGTTACCGACAAGACCGTCACGCAATACGCCAAAGCACCGAACCGATCGAGGAGTGAGAAACCCATGCGTACCAAACGAATCAGAGCACTGTGGGCCGGTCTGGCCCTGCTGGCTACCGGAGGCAGCGCCGCGACCGCCGCATTGACGGTCGAGCACCTCCGCTGCGAATACCGGGTCAACCCATTGGGCATTGATGTGACGCAACCGCATCTCACGTGGATTCTGTCTGCTGACGAGCGCGACCAGCAGCAGACGGCGTACCAGGTCCTGGTCGCTGACAATGAAGCGGACCTCGCCGCCGACAAGGGCAATCTCTGGGATTCCGGCAAGGTTGTCTCCGACCAAAGCCACCTCGTTGCCTATACCGGAGCACCGATGAAATCACGGATGCGATGCCACTGGAAGGTACGCGTCTGGGACAAGGCCGGCAACGCTTCGCCATGGAGCAAACCGGCGTTGTGGTCGATGGGCCTGCTCGAACCGTCTGACTGGCAAGGCCAGTGGATCGGCCTCGATGAGACCAAGAAAGACGCCGGACTCGACGCGATGAAGGCGGACATCAGGAAGGCCGCGTGGATCTGGTCGCCCGGCGGTCACCCGGCCGAAAGCGCGCCCGTCGGCACGGTCTATTTCCGCCATGCCGTCAGGCTGCCGACCGACCGCAAGGTAGCCCGGGCGATCTGCGCGTTCACGGCCGACAACAGCGGCATTCTGTTCGTCAACGGCACACAGGCCGGCTCCGCGAGCAGTTTCAAGATGGCCACCGGCATCGACGTCACGACAAACCTCATCGAGGGGACCAATGTCCTGGCCATCGCCGCAAGCAACGCCGGGAGCAGTTCCAACCCGGCGGGCATGATTGCCTGCCTGCGCGTCGAATTCGAGATCGGCGAGCCGATGACAATCACGACCGGCGCGGGCTGGAAGGTGACGGACAAGGAAACACCCGGCTGGGAAGCAGCCGCATTCGACGCATCCGGTTGGGCCGCCGCGCAGGTGCTCGGAACCTGCGGCATGGCGCCCTGGGGTGACATCGACGTCGGCCTGTCCGAAGACCGCGTGCTGCCGGCCCGTATGCTCCGCCGCGAGTTCTCAGCGGCCAAGCCCGTCAAGCGAGCAACCGCGTACATCTGCGGCCTGGGCTACTATGAACTGCACCTCAACGGCTCGAAAGTCGGCGACCACGTGCTTGATCCAGGGCTGACCGACTACTCGAAACGGGCGTTTTACGTCACCTATGACGTCACGGATCAGCTCGAACGCGGCAAGAATGCCATTGGCGCCATGCTCGGCAACGGCCGCTACTACGCCCCGCGCCTCGGTGAACCGACGGCGACCGTCACCTACGGCTATCCGAAGCTGCGATTCCAACTCCACATCGACTACGCCGACGGCACGACCGAGACCATCGTCAGCGACGGAAGCTGGAAGCTCACGGCCGACGGCCCGATCCGCGCAAACAACGACTATGACGGCGAAACCTATGACGCCCGGATGGACCAGGCCGGCTGGAACCGGGCAGGCTTCGACGAGGCGCGTTGGCAACCCGCTCAGCCCGTCAACGCCCCCGGCGGCGCGCTCCGCGCCCAGATGGCCGAGCCGCACCGCGTGACCAAGATCATGCGCCCCGTGGCGATGACGAATCCGCAAGACGGCGTGTTCATCTATGACATGGGGCAGAACATGGTCGGCTGGGTGCGACTGATCGTACAGGGCACGGCCGGCACGACCGTCACACTCCGGTTCGCCGAAGTCCTGGATGACGACGGGATGCTCTATCTCGCGAACATCCGCGGCGCGAAAGTCACCGACACCTATATCTGCAAGGGCGATGGCGTCGAGACGTACGAGCCTCGCTTCACGTATCACGGCTTCCGCTTCGTCGAACTCCGCGGCTTCCCTGGCACGCCAACGCTGGAAACGATCGAAGGCCGCGTCGTGCACTCGGACGTCGAGCGCGCGGGCGAATTCACCTGCTCCAACCCGCTGCTCAACCGGATCTACCGCAACGTCCTCTGGGGCATCCGCGGCAACCTCCGCAGCATCCCCACCGACTGCCCGCAGCGCGACGAACGCCAGGGCTGGCTCGGCGACATCGCCAACGAGTCCAAGGCCGAAAGCTTCGATTTCAACATGGCCCGGTTCTTCGCGAAGTGGCTCGACGATATCGAGGACGCCCAGAAGGAGGATGGCAATGTACCCGACGTCGCCCCGGCGTTCTGGCCGATCTATTCGGCCAACGTGACGTGGCCGAGCGCGTACATCATCATCCCGGACTGGTACTACAACCAATACGCCGACGCACGCCCGATCGTCGCGCACTACGACAGCATGAAGCGATGGATCGACTTCATGAGCGGCTTCCTCAAGGACGATATCATGCCCCGCGATCAGTACGGCGACTGGTGCGTACCGCCGGAATCACCCGACCTGATCCACTCGGCCGATCCGGCCCGCAAGACGAGCAAGGAAGTCCTGGGCACCACGTACTTCTGCCACGACCTCCGGCTGATGGCCCGCTATGCGACGATCCTCGGCAAGGACGCCGACGCCAAGGCGTTTAACGCCAGGGCTGACCGGCTCCAGGCCGCGTTCAACAAGCGATTCCTCGACAAAACGAAGCCTCAGTACGACAACGGCACGCAGACATCGAGCGTGCTGCCGCTTTCATTCGGCATGGTGCCGGCAGCGCAACGGACGCCGCTCTTCGCAAATCTCGTCGAGAACATCCTCGTCAAGACGGACGGCCACCTCGCGACAGGTCTGATCGGCGGACAGTGGCTGATGCGCGTCCTGTCCGACAACGGCCGGCCGGACGTCGCCTACACGATCGCGACGCAGACGGCGTATCCAAGCTGGGGCTACATGATCGAGAAGGACGCCACGACGATCTGGGAACTCTGGAACGGCGACACCGCCAACCCGGCGATGAACTCGCATAACCACCTGATGCTGGTCGGCGACCTGTGTGTCTGGTTCTACGAGTACCTCGGCGGCATCCAATCCGACCCCGAGCAGCCGGGCTTCAAGCACATCGTGATGCGCCCCGTGCCGACGGGCGATCTGACGCACGCGAAGGCCTCGCACAACTCGATGCACGGCCGGATCGTCAGCGACTGGCGGATCGTCGATGAAACCACGTTCACCTGGAACATCACCGTACCGGCCAACACGACGGCCACGGTCTACATCCCGACGAGCGACCCGGCGAAGGTCACCGAAGGCGGCATCGCGGCTGAGAAGGCTACGGGCGTGAAGTTCCTGCGCACCGAAGAAGACCGGGCAGTCTATCAGGTAGGCAGCGGCGACTACGCGTTTTCCGCGCCGTTCAGCCGCGCGAAGCCGTAGGCCACACAGACCGATGGGCAAGCAGGCGGGCTCAGCAGGACTCGCGAGGCTCAGGGTGACGGACGCTGATAGAGCAGGACCACTTTGCCAACGCGTTGGATGAAATGGCATGGCACCTCGCGGGCCAACTGCTCCGCGATGGCATCGACCTCCTCCCGCGCATCGGCGTCGACCCGGACCTTGACGAGATCGGTCTTCTCCAGTGCGCGCCGCACCTGCGCGACGATGCTCTCGCCCAGCCCACGCCGCCCGACAACGAGGCGCGCCCGCAGGCGATTGCCCCGGGCCGCCAGCGCTCGACGCTCGGCGGCAGTGAGCTTCACGGTCTCCCCGTCATTCGTCATCCAGTAGACCCCATTACAGCCGTCACATAGTGGACTGCACGGCCTCGATCCGATACTCGCGCGGCACACCGTCGAGTTCCAGTTCCACAGTCTCACCGACGGCCAAGCCCATCAGCCGCTGACTCAACGGCGCCTTGTAGTTGTAGATGTGCCGATCAATTGCCGCATCCCACGGCCCGAGGAACACGAGTTCCTGTTCGACCGCCCCGTCCGTACTCTTGACTCGAACGCGGCTGCCCACACCAACCCGGTCCGTCGGCACGATGTGCGGCTCGATCAGCCGGGCCAGCGACAGATCATCCTGGATCCCCGCCGCGCGAGCCCGCAACAGATCCCGCTCCTCGAGCGCGAACTTGTATTCCGAGTTTTCGCTGAGGTCGCCGTGC
>JAFGKA010000351.1 GCA_016928855.1 Phycisphaerae bacterium | reverse complement strand
TCATGAATGCTCTCGACCGCGTCCTCGGGATAGTATCGTCCGAGCATCGATTCGATCTGCTCGTTGGAGCTGATGTACGCCTTGATGTTGAAACCCATCAACGTCTTCAGGTCATCGGTCGCCTGGAAGTTGTCCGGCGAAGCGAGGGCGATCGAGAGCAGCTTCGTCTCCGGCTGCCAGTCGGTCGGGATGATTTTGTACGTATGGGCGACCTGGGCCGGCACCATCGCGATGATCTCGGGCGTCAAGTCCAGTTTGCTCAGATCGATGGGCTCCATGCCGACCTGGGCGGCCAAGGCGATCTGGATGTCCGCCTCGTCCGCGTACCCCAGTTCGACGAGAATCTGGCCGATCGGACCGCCTTGCTTGGCCTGGACTTCCTTGGCTTCGGCGGCCTGGGTCCGGGTGATCTTGCCCATCTTGATCAGAATGCGACCGAGGTTGCGTCCCTTCAGTTGGCTGATCGGCGGGATCTTGCCGCGAATGGTCTGTTTTGGCGTACCCGGCGGCGTGGCCGGTTTCCTCGGGGCCGGCGGGCTGGTGCTGGCTGGTGGCGTTGGCTTGGCGTCGCCGGAAGCGGGGATCGGTCGTGAAGGGACGCGACGGGCTGTATCGTCGGCGTCCTTGGCGGCGTCGGGCTTGCCTTCGATCGGACGCGATCGGATTGGCGTCACGGTGACCTTGGGCTTGGCAGGCGCACCGGCGTCGAGGTCGACCAGCGGTCTCTTGGGTTTCGGTATTTCGCTCGGCATGCACAAGTCTCCAACGTGCCGCAAGCCTCCGGCTGGGCAGAGAACGGCGTCCTCCCGTGGCCGCCTACAGATCATCCTCCGGCGACTTCTTCTTGCCGTCACCCTCTTTCTCGTCCTTCTTGCCCAGTCCCGCGACCGGTGCCGAACCCCGTTTGTGGGCTTCAATCTTGTCCTGCATGTCACCGGGGTGGCGCGCCTTGTCCATGGCTTCGTCCTCGGCGATCAGGCCGGACGTATACAGGTTCAGCAGGTGCTCATCGAGCAACTGCATGCCGTACTTCTTTCCGGTCTGGATGCTGGAGTCGATTCGGAACGTCTTGTTCTCGCGAATCAGGTTGGCGATGGCCGGCGTAACCACCATGAACTCGTAGGCGGCGATCATGCCTGACGGAACGCGGGGGCATAGCGCCTGGGAGAGCACCGCCATGAGCGTTGTCGAAAGCTGGACACGGATCTGTTCCTGCTGTTCGTGCGGGAACGCGTCGATGATTCGGTTGACGGTGCCCTGGCAGCCGGTCGTGTGGAGCGTCGAGAACACGAGGTGGCCCGTCTCAGCCGCGCGGATGGCCGCTTCCATCGTCTCCAGGTCACGGAGCTCACCGACAAGAATCACGTCCGGGTCCTGTCGCAGCACGCGACGCAGCGCCTCGGCGAAACTCGGCACGTCATTGCCGACCTCGCGCTGATTGATCAGGGACTTCTTGTGCTGATGGTAATATTCGATGGGATCCTCGACCGTGACAATGTGCCGGTCAAAGGTGCCGTTGATGTAGTTCAGCATCGACGCGAGCGTCGTCGTCTTGCCCGAGCCCGTCGGGCCGGTCACAAGGAAGAGTCCACGCGGTCGTCGGCACAGCGCCCGTGTGATCTTCGGCAGGCCGATCTCGTCGAAACCGAAGAACTTGGTCGGGATCAGTCGAAGCACGATGGCCAGGTTGCCACGCTGGCGGAAGATCGACACCCGGAATCGTCCCTGATCGCCGAACGCGAAGCCGAAGTCCGTGCCGCCTTCCTCCTGAATCTCCTGCTGGTTGCGGTCGGGGGTGATCGACTTCATTAGGCCGACGGTGTCGTCGGGCTCCAGCACCTTGGTTTCCAGTGAGCGGAGCCGACCATGGAGCCGAAGGACAGGCGGTCGGCCCACGGTCAAGTGGATGTCGGACGCGTTGCGCTTGATACACGTTTCCAGTAGGCGGTCAATGTGTAGCGTAGACATCGGGTTCTTCAGTGTGCCTCACGTCTTGCCAGTGTTTCACTTGCCTCGTCTTCGGCGAGTCCCCGCCGTCCTGTCGGAGACCGCTACTCTTCCGCTGTCACGAGTTCCCCACTCTGCGCGTGCCGCGCGATCTCTTCCAGCGTTGTGATTCCCTTGAGAATCTTGTTCCTTCCGTCATCGAGGAGCGAGCGCATGCCGCTGGCGATCGCGGCACGGCGGATCTTGCCCGTCGGGGCGCGGTTGAATGCCAGCTCGCGCAGCTCGTTGTTCATCAGCATCATCTCGAAAATGCCCAGACGGCCCCGGTATCCCGTGCCGGAGCACCGCTTGCAGCCGGCTCCCCGGTACAGCGTCCTGCCCTCGATATCGCGGTCACGGATGCCCAGCAGCCGCATCATGAACCGGTCGGGATGGGGATCCTCGACTTTGCATTCCTCGCAGATCACCCGGATCAGACGCTGGGCCAGAATGGCCTGCACTGAACTGGCCACCAGGAACGGTTTGATTCCCATGTCGATCAAACGGGCGATGGCACCGGGCGCATCGTTCGTGTGGAGCGTGCTGAAGACCAAGTGCCCGGTCAGGGCGGCCTGAATCGCGACCTCGCCGACCTCGAGGTCACGAATCTCGCCGACGAGGATGATATTCGGAGCCTGACGCAGCATGGCCCGCAGAATCTTCGCGAAACTCAGGCCGATATCGTCGCGAACCTGGCACTGGTTCATGCCGGTAAAGTTGTACTCGACGGGGTCTTCCGCGGTGATGATCTTGCGGTCCGGGCGGTTCAATTCCTGCAACGCGGCGTACAGGGTCGTCGTCTTGCCCGACCCGGTCGGACCGGTGACCAGAAAAACGCCGTTTGGCCGCCGGATGATGCGCATGAATCGCTGGTAATCGTCGTCTTCGAAGCCGAGGGCGCCAACGCCGACGCGGACTGAATCCGGACGCAGAATACGCAACACGATGCTCTCGCCGTGGTAGCTCGGAAGCGAACTCACGCGGAAGTCGATCTGTGAGCCCCCGATGTTCATCTTGATGCGCCCGTCCTGCGGGACGCGCTTCTCGGCGAGATCGATGCCGGCCATCAGCTTCAGACGGGCGAGGACGGCGTTCTTCATCGAGAGCGGAATCCGGTCCCGCTCGATACAGACACCGTCTGTGCGATACCGCACGCGTACTCGATCGGCCATCGGTTCGACGTGAATGTCGCTCGACCGGCTGCGCACGGCCTCGGCGATCAACATGTTGATCAGCCGGATGATCGGGGCATCGCCTTCGTCCGCCGCGGCTTCCGCCTTGGCGAGGTCGTCCTCGTCGGCGTCCTGGTCGATGCTCGCCATCGTCTGTTCAATGTCGCCCTTGACGCCGCCGAGGAACTGGTCGATGAACCGTTTGATCTTCGTCCGGGGTGCGAGCGCGGCGTCGATCTCCGTGTTCAGCCGGAACCGAAGCAGGTCCAGCAACTCCAGGTCCAGCGGGTCGCTGATGATAACCTTGAGACGCCCGTTGTCCTGGCCCAGCGGCAGAACCTGGTAGTCCTTGATCAGCTTCTCGGGGATAAGCTTGAGGGCGACGCCCACGGCGGCGTTCTTTTCCAGATCGACGTATTCCATGTCGAACTGCGTGGCCAACGCCTTGGTAACGTCTTCTTCCGTGCAGAGTTCCAGTTCGACCAGCGCTTCGCCGATCCGCTTGCCGTTGGACTCCGCATACTTGAGGGCTTCCTGTAGATTGCCCTCGGACAGCAGGTTCCAACTGACAAGGATCTCGCCCAGTTTCTTCTTGCGGTGGGCCATATTCCGTCCAGCTTGCCCAGTCAGGGTGAGGAAATCACCAGTCGCCGGCCTCGGCGGGAAGGCCGCGGATGCCGTACAAAACGCGGATAGTCGCCATCTCGGCCGCCAGTCCACCGGCGGCCTCCCGCACGGAGGAGCCGCGATGGCGGTTGTCACGACGTCTTGGGCCAAACAAACGCCGCTACATCAACATCTTATGACTGTCGGGCTTTCGCATCAAGCCCCCCATTCCGGCGGGCCCGCATGAGCGAATCCGCCCGCACGCGCGGTGTCCGGCCGGCGAGTCCTCGCCGTGATGGCGGTGGTGGGGGGTTTCGGAGTTCCTGAGGCGGGTTTGCCCGCCGGACCTGCCCTCGACGCCGATCGGGCGATTACGCATGATGGGCGGCCATGTCGTCACGGGCCGTTGTGTTTCATGCCGGAGCGTTGGGCGATTGCGTGCTCGCACTGCATGTCGTCCGGGAGATCCTGCCACGTCATGCGACCCATTGGGTCGCGCGGTCGCCTGTGGCGAAGCTCGCAATCGGGCGGAGCCGGGTGGCCACGGTGACCGATCTGGACGGGCCGGGACTGCACACGCTGTTCATCGAGAACGGCCCGCTGGCGCCCGAGGTAGCCGGCGTGCTTGCCGGCGCGGACGTTGTTGTCTCGTTCATCGGCGGCCCAGACAGCGTGGTGGCCCGGCGCCTGGGCGCGGCGACACGGTCTCGCGTGCTGGCCGTCGACCCAAAGGTGCGGCCGGAAACGATCGCCGCGCCGAGACACATCACCACCCAGTGGCTCGCCGATCTCGACCGGCCGCCCCTCCGCGAGGCGGCGGGGCGGGTACCGCTGTTGGCGCTGGATTGCCAGGCCGTCGAAGCTGGCGCGAGGCGGTGGGGGCCGCCAACCTCCGGGACCCGTGGTCGCGTCCTGCTTCATCCCGGCAGCGGCGGCAAGGCCAAGTGCTGGCCGTTGGAACGGTTCGAGGCGCTCGCCCGGGCGCTTCGCGGCAACGGCTGGCAGGTCGCCTGGCTGATCGGGCCCGTTGAGCACGACTGGTTTGGCGATGGGTTGACCCGCCGGTTGGAAGCGACGGCGCCGGTCTTCGCCGGCCTCGAACTGCCGGAGGCGGCTGGCCTGATCGCGACGGCCGACGTGTTTGTCGGCAACGACTCGGGCACGTCGCACCTGGCCGCCTCGCTGGCCAGGCCGAGCGTGGTGCTGTTTGGCCCGACGTCACCACAGCTCTGGCGACCGCTGGGGCCGTCGGTTCACGTGCTCGCCGGCGGCGGGGGGGGCGATCCGTTTGCGGGGTTTACGGTCTCCGACGCGCGGGAGACCGTGGCCCGCGCAGCCCGCTCACACCAGACGCCTTCGGAAAGCCATCAGGCCGCAGAGCGTTAGCATCGCCGTCGGCATGATTCCGGCGCCACACGCCGCTGCCTCCGGCGCGGGGCTGGTCGTGCTTGTGAACACGGCCGTGACCTGTTTGTTCCCGTCCATGTAGATGCGGAGCGGGTTGTCGCGGCCCGTGGCGTCGCCGCTCCAGTGATCGAACTGGTAGTCGATGCCGGGCGGGTCGGGAGCCTGAATCTCGGCCCAGGTGCCGATCGCGTATTCCTTTGCTGGCAGGGTGCGGGCCGCCTGTTCTCCATCATCGACATGGACGGACAGCACCGCGCCTGGCGCGAGATCGATCGTGACCGCATCGCTGGCGAGCTGCGCATAGGCATCCGTGACCGTCAGGACGTACGTCGTGGTGCTGGCCGGCTTCGCGGTCGGCGCCGCGGCATGGGGGTCGCTCAGCCCCGCGCTCGGCGCCCAGAGGTACTGGTACGGCGGCTGCCCGCCCGACGCCGCCCCGGCGAGCATGACGGATTCACCGTGAGCAAGGGTATGATCCGGGCCGGCATTGGCGACGAGTTGGGGAACGACCGCGATGACGACTGTGTCGCTGGCGGCCTGCCCGAGGGCGTCCGTGACGGTCAGCGTGTAGGTCGTCGATGCCGTCGGCTGTGCGATCGTGCGCGGGTCCGCGCTGTTGGCGAGCCCTTCCGGCGGCGTCCATGCGAAGACGTAGGGGGCCAGCCCGCCTGTGGCGCTGCCTTCCATCTGTGCCTGCTTCCCGAACAGGATCGTCTGCGCGACGCCCGCTTCCGCGATCACCGGAACGGGCTCAAAGACCACGGAGACCGTCTTGTCGGCGTCCATCGTCGTCGCGTTGGCGCATGCGGTGCAGGAGTCGTTAGCCGTACCTGTCCACGCCTTGATCCGGTAGCCGGGCGCGGGGACCGCCGTCAGCAATGCGGTTGCGTTGTCCGGGAAGACGCCATTGGCTGGGCTCACCGTGCCGGAGCCGCCGGCAATGGTCACTGTCAGCTTCCGAAGCGTCGAGGGGTCGGTCGTGCTGTGGCTTCCTGTGGCATACAGCCCGATCGTGTACGGGCTGTTGCTGACCGAAGAGGCCGTGATTGTGAGCGTGCCGAGAACGACCTGGCCGACCGACAGCTTGGCCCGGTCGAGCGTGACTGTATGCGTGGTCGTGTTGGCGCTGCCGGTTGATGTGCCGTTGGTCGCGGAGACCTTGAAATAGGCTTCGCCGGCGGTTACGGCGACGGTGTACGTCAGCGCGCCGTCACCGTTGTTCCAGATCTGGAGTGCGTCCGAGCTGCGCGTCGTGTCGAAATCCAGGCGGGTTTTGTCGGCGGCGATCGAAGGCTGTCCGACCGCGGCGGTGACCGGCGCGACGAGCAGCCCGAGGCAAACGAGCAGCCCAAGTGTCGCGCCGGCACCAGGCCGGGTCGGGGACCGGCTTGGGAAACGCCCGCAGGCGTCAGGATAAGTCCTGGATGCACCTCGATTAACGGCGTTCGAGGATTCCATGATGCTGCCACTCCTTTCACGCGACGACGGCGCGCGATGATCGCGCGGGCCCAGAGCACTGGGCCTTTCATCGGCGGGGTATTGCGGCGACGGCGGTGGATATTTCGTCTCGTCCGTATACACCCGGTTACCCGGCAGCGCCACACAGGGGGTAGAGCCCTCTTATGATCTGTCATCGCCTCGTCGCTCGCCTACTAAGACGCTCGAAGGATACCAGATGTTTCGTAAAAAAAAGAACAAAACAGCGAGAATGTGCCACACAGGTGGCAAGTCGGGCCGCTCCATCGATGCAATCCGCGGGGGCCCGGGCAAAAACGGGGTGCCCCAAAATCGCCGGTCGCCGGCGGGAAGGCCAAGAGGTCGCGCCCCAGGGCACGGCAGCCCCCTCGCCCGATGGCTGGCTGCGGGCCGAGGCGGGTTCGGCGACGTCCAGTCGCTGCGCCGGAGTCGTCGTGTGCCAAACCGTTGGCGTGCTCTCATGCCGATAGAGCGGACGGCGAGAGAATGTCGATGTGCGGTCCGAAAAAAATGCCGTGAGTCGGTGATTTAGTGTTGACACTGCAAATGTCTCGTGATATTGTGCGATAAGGACGGGATAACGGTGGTTTCCGTCTTCCGTCTTCCGTCTTCCGTCTTCCGTCTTCCGTCTTCCGGAACGGCAACGGCGCCGGTGCGCGAAGTGGCGGCGGAAGCGGCCAGATCAGTCAGTGCCGATAGCCGCGAAGCGGCCATAGAGCAGGAGCCAGTAGATAGGAGAAAGTAGAGAAGACAGAAGCCGTTTTCTGAACGGGCCAACGGTGGCGCTGCGCCGGCTCTGGCCTGCGTCCCGCTGGCTGTGCAGCGGATTGTAGCGGCCTGCGTCCCGCTGGCCGTCCCGTGTGCCACCGCTCCCTGCTTCTGTGTTCCGCTCTACTGATCTACTGCTGGCCTGTTCAACTGTTCTCGCCCGAAGGGCGCCGTATGCCACTGCTCTGTGAGCTTGCTGTTACCCACATTTATGCCCTCCCGGGGAGAGTCCAGCTCCGAGC
>JAFGKA010000350.1 GCA_016928855.1 Phycisphaerae bacterium | reverse complement strand
GTCGGTATCAAGCCGCCCGCGGGCGACCGTACCGGCCACCACCGGCCGCATGGCCCGGCCGTCGGCGAACAGCGGGTTGGCTGCCTGAGCCCGATACTTCGGCTGGTTGTCCATGTCGCGGATGACGTGGATACGGGGCCGCGACGCCGGCCGCGAGCGCACGATGGCGACCAGCGCGAACGGAACGACCGCCAGCGCCGCCACAATCGCACCAACCAGCACAAATGGTCTCGGTATACCCATCACGCCTCCAGAAGCTCCACCGCACCGCCGACCGATTCGAGCAGCTCACTCGTCCCGCGCCGATCGAACCGCGGATCGTCCGCGTCGATCACGATGAAGAACCGGTCGCTTGTCGCCCGGCGGAATCGCTCGCTCGTCAACACAGGGTGATACCACTCCGGCAGCCGGTTCAGCACCAGCATGCCAAGGAACGCGCCCATCGCCGCGAACAGCACGCCGAGTTCGAAGATCACCGGGACGTTCGCCGGCCAACTGAACAGCGGCTTGCCGCTGATGAGAAACGGATAATCCACCGCGTTCGTCCACCACTGCAGGCCCAGGCCCACGAGCACGCCCATCAGGCCGCACGCCAGCACGATCCAGGGCAGCCGCGTGCGCCGAATGCCCATCGCCTCATCCAGCCCGTGCACCGGGAACGGAGCATGCGCATCCCATCGGGCAAAGCCCGCCTCACGCACCCGCCGTGCCGCCGCCAGCAGCGCATCAACCGTCTCGAATTCCGCCAGCACGCCGCAGAGCTGCGGGCTCTCGCTCGTTGCGATGGGCGTCTGCGTATCACGCATGATCGCCCCCCTTGCCGCCGTGCCCGTGCGCCTGCGGCATCAGCGTCTTGACCTCGGCCATCGCGACCATCGGCAGATACCGGATGAACAGCAGGAACATCGTGAAGAACAGGCCGAAGCTTCCGATGAACGTCAGGATGTCCACCCACGTCGGCGAGTAATAATCCCAGCTCGACGGCAGGAAGTCGCGACTCAGCGACGTCGTGACGATCACAAACCGCTCGAACCACATGCCGACGTTCACCAGAATGCTGATGATGAACATGATCACCAGATTCGTCCGGCACCGCTTGAACCAGAAGAGCTGCGGCACGAGGACGTTGCACGTGATCATAATCCAGTAGGCCCAGGCATACGGCCCCAGCGCCCGGTTCACGAACGTGAACAACTCGTACGCGTTGCCGCTGTACCAGGCGGTGAAGAACTCGATGGCGTAGGCGTAGCCGACGATCGAGCCGGTCGCGAGGATGACCTTGGTGAGGTTCTCGAGGTGCCGCCGCGTGACAAGCTCGCGCAGGCCGAACCACTGCCGCGCCGGCACGATCAGCGTCACGACCATCGCACAGCCGCTGAAAATCGCCCCGGCCACGAAGTACGGCGGGAAGATCGTCGTGTGCCAGCCGGGGAGCTGCGCCACGGCGAAGTCGAAGCTCACCACCGAGTGCACGCTGATGACCAGCGGCGTCGCCAGCGCCGCCAGCAGAAGATACGCCACCTCGTAGCGGTGCCAATGGCGCTGCGAACCCCGCCAGCCCAACGCGGCGAGGCCGTAGGCGATCTGGCGGATGCGCGTCGTCGCCCGGTCCCGCAGCGTCGCCAGGTCCGGGATCAGCCCCACGTACCAGAACACCAGAGAAACGAGCATATACGTGTTGACCGCGAAAACGTCCCAGATCAGCGGGCTGCGGAAGTTCGGCCACATCTGCATCTGGTTCGGGATCGGAAACAGCCAGTACGCCACCCACACGCGGCCAACGTGGATCGCGGGAAAGATCCCCGCGCACATCACCGCGAAGATCGTCATCGCCTCGGCGAACCGGTTGATGCTGTTGCGCCAACGCTGCCGGAACAGAAACAGAATCGCCGAGATCAACGTGCCGGCGTGGCCGATGCCGACCCAGAAGACGAAGTTGACGATCGCCCAACCCCAGCTCACCGGGTTGTTCACACCCCAGACGCCGACGCCGACGAGAAACAGATAGCCGATCATCGCGAAGAGCATGCCCGTCACCGCGGAGGAGACCGCGAACGCGATGTACCACGCGCGCGGCGGCTTGGGCCGCTCGACGACACGGCAGACGGCCTCCGTCACCGACGCGAGGTCGTGCTCGCCGAGGACGAGCGGCGCCCGTTGCCGCGGCGCGACGCCCGTGTTGTCGAATTCCTCAATGACCGCTGTGCTCATGGTTCCCGTCATCACCTTCGCCGGCCGTGTTCCGGATCCGCGCCAGATGCACCGTGCGCGGCCGGATGTTCAGCTCGGCGAGCATGGCATACGCCCGGCGATTACCAAACAGCCGGGCCACCGCGCTCTCCTCGTTGTTGAGATCGCCGAAGATAATCGCCTGCGCCGGACACGCCTGTGCACAGGCGGGCACGATCTCGCCATCGGCAATCGAGCGGCGTTCATTCTTCGCGGCGATCTTGGCCGCCTGGATCCGCTGCGTGCAGAACGTGCATTTCTCCATCACGCCGCGGCTCCGCACGGTCACGTCCGGATTGAACGCCATCTTCTTCGTATCCGTGAGCGTCTTGTGGTTGTTGAAGTAGTTGAACCGCCGCACCTTGAAGGGGCAGTTGTTCGAGCAATACCGCGTACCCACGCAGCGGTTGTAGATCATCACGTTGAGCCCGTCGTGATCGTGGACGGTCGCCGCGACG
>JAFGKA010000349.1 GCA_016928855.1 Phycisphaerae bacterium | reverse complement strand
CTGGAAGATTTCGACTTGCTGCATCTCGACGTGCCGGAAGTGCCGATGGTCGTTTCCGCCGCCCGGCGTGCGCAGGCGGTCACAAGCGTGCCCTGCGCCGTGAGCGTCATCACTGCCGAGGACATCCGACTGGCCGGTGCCCGGTCTGTGCCGGATGCGCTGCGTCTGGCTGCGGGCATGGACGTGGCGGATGCGACCTATGGGTTCTATTCCGCTTCGGCACGCGGATTCCACGGCCTCGTGTCACGGTCGCTGCTGGTTCTGGTCGACGGCCGCCAGATTTACGATACGTTGTTCGGCGGAACGGCGTGGACGAACTGGCCGATCCAGATTGAAGACATCGACCGGATCGAAGTCATCCGCGGCCCGGGCGGCGTCACCTGGGGTGCCAACGCCATGAACGGCGTGGTCAACATCATCACCAAGGACCCGAAGGATCAGCAAGGCCTGACGGTCGTTGGTGGCGGCGGCTCGCGCGGGACGCACAAGGAACACCTCGGGTATGCGTTCGCCGACAAGAAGCTGCGCCTGCGCGTCTCGGGCGAATACGAAGCGAGCGATGGATTTGAGCGGGGCGGGTCGATCCTTGGCAAGCTCCGGGACGACTACAAGAACGGCCGCATGGGCCTGCATGCGATTTACGAAGCGACCGAACAGGACACGGTGACATTCTCGGGGGGCAGCGGCCTGCTGGATGGCGGCGCGCCGATGACGCCGATGGCGGGAATCGGCGTACGGCGGAATTCCGGGGCGCAGGCGTCGTTTCTGTTGGGCAAATGGTCGCACGAAATCGCCGAGGACAACGAGTTCGAGTTGACCGGCTACGTCAATGATTTTCGAAGTGTGATTGGCTTCGATGCGTCTGAGTACCGGTACCAGCAGCTTGCGCTGCAGCTTAGCCACACGTTCAAGCCGGCGGACGATCATACGCTGGTGTGGGGCTTCGACAGCCGTGTTGACCTTCTGGACGGATCCAACGCGGATCCGTTCATCATGAAGCGGGATCATACCCGCACGGCGATTCTTGGCTTGTACGTCCAGGACGAATGGCAATTGGCGCCGAAGTGGACGCTCAATCTGGGCGCACGCATCGATTACGAGTTCTACGGCGGCTTCGAGCCGAGTGGCCGCGCTGCGTTATCCTATGCCGTGACCGACGATGCGATGCTCTATGGGGCGGTGTCGAGGGCGTTTCAGACGGCGCCGCTCGGGCTTCGGTTCTTGACCATTCCTGTGCTCAACGGCCTGGGCCGTGCGGTCGGACATCGCGACGTCGACACCGAGCCGCTGGTTGCCTATGAATTCGGTTATCGCCAGAAGTTCTTCAAACGACTTGACGTGAATGTCAACCTGTTCTGGCACGAATACAGCGATCTCACAACGATCAGCCCAGTTCTTGGGCCGCCGGCACTGGTCGCGATGGATCTTGCCAACCGCGCCGATGCGTCCACGTACGGCGTCGAGCTCGAGGGCAAGTACGCCGTTACGGATCGCCTGACGTTGTTGGGCCACTATACGTTCGAACGGCTGAACTGGCGTTCCGAAGCGGCCTTTCATGAGAAGGAAGTGATCTCGCCGCCCAAACACAAGTTCATGATCGGTACGCGCTGGAGCGCGACGGACGATCTGCATCTGTCGAGCCATCTGTACTTCGTCGACGCGGTCAAGTCGCCCAACCCGGCGTTTCCGTTTGTCGCGCGGCCGGTACCGGGATACTTCCGGCTGGATGTGCGCGGCGAGTACGAATTCTGGGAAGACCGCGCTTCGGTCGCGGTCGGCGTGCGAAACCTGCTTGATGACAACCACTACGAAGGCGGCACTCTGTTCCTGAACAGCGCCGACACGCCGCGGATGGTCTACGCCGAGATGCGCGTCACGTTCCGGTAGGAGGTTGCACAACAATGGTGCATGACGCGAAACAACACTCAGGTCCGGATCACAGACCTGTCACCCACCGACCCGCGCGCGCGGCTTGCGTCATGACGTGGCTTCTGCTCCTCGGCGGGTTGGTCATAGCACCTTACGCCCGAGCCCAGGAGGCCGCATCACCGCCAGCGGTCGAGGGGATGCCCGACTCGCCCGCGGCCGACGAGGCGCTTGAGGACATCGACCTGCTTGATCTCGATGTGCCGGCAGTTCCGATGGTTGTCACGGCCGGCCGGCGCGAGCAGAAGATCACGGCCGTGCCCTATGCCGTCAGTGTCATTACTGCAGACGACATTCGCCAATCCGGCGCGCGGTCCGTGCCCGACGCCCTTCGCCTCGTGCCGGGGATTGATGTGGCCGAGCTATCGTTTGCCAACGCGGCCGTTTCGCCCCGGGGCCTGCACGGTTTCCTTAGCCGTGAAGTGCTGGTGCTCGTCGATGGCCGGCAGATCTTCGATTCGGGTTTCGGCGGGACGTTGTGGGGAATGTGGCCGTTTCAGCTCGAGGATATCGCCCGGATCGAAGTCATTCGCGGGCCCGGCGGCGTGATCTGGGGTGCCAACGCGATGAACGGCGTCATCAACGTCATTACGAAGGATCCGGAAGATCAGGAGGGCCTGACGTTCACCGCCGGCGGTGGTTCGCGCGGCACGCACAAGGAGCACCTCGGCTATGCGTTCGCCGACGAGAAGTTGCACCTCCGCGTTTCCGGCGAATACGAAGCCAGCGACGGGTTTCTCCGGGGAGGCTCGATACTGCGTCACCTTGAAGATGATTTCAAGGCAGGGCGGACTGGTGTACACGCGATCTACGAGGCGGCTCCCAATGACACACTGACGCTCTCCGGCGGCAGCAATGTCGTTGATGGTGGATTCCCCGCGCCGCCGGCAGCGGGTATCGGACTGCATCACAATCCCGGTTCGCAGGCCAACTACCTCCTCGCGCGGTGGGAGCACCGCATCGAAGCCGACAACGCATTCCAACTCACCGGCTACGTCAACGATTTCTACCAATGCCCGGGTACGCCGGCCATCGATTACCGCTATCAACAGTTCGCGCTGCAGTTCAGCCATGCGTTCAAGCTCAACGAAGCGCATTCGATCACGTGGGGCTTCGACAGTCGCACGGACATTCTGGATACGAGCAACGCGGACCCATTCCTGACGGTGCGTGATTTCATGAGCACCGCGATCCTCGGCCTGTACGTGCAGGACAAGTGGCAGTTCTCGCCGAGTTGGACGCTCGAGTTGGGCGCTCGGATGGATTACGAATTCTACGGTGGCTTCCAGCCCAGCGCGCGCGCCGCACTGTCGTACGCGTTTACGGAACATTCTTCTGTCTACGCCGCTGCATCACGGGCGTTCCAGATGCCACCGGTCGGCTCGCGCTTCCTTGATATTCCCATGGCCAACACCCTGGTGCATGTCACGGCGGATCAGGACCTTGACGTGCAAACGCTCATGGCGTACGAACTTGGATACCGGGGCAAGCCACTCGATCGTCTCGATGCGACACTCAATCTGTTCTTGCACGATTACGATGACGTCACGGTGCTGGCGCCTACGCTGGGGCCACCGGGTCTGTTCCGGATGCATGCCGAGAACCGTCATGCCATCATGATGGCGGGAGCTGAAGCGGATCTCCAGTATGCCGTGACGGACACGATAACAGTATCGGGTCACTACACGTTTCAGTGTCGCAATGGCTCGCTGGTAGCCTCCGACCATAACACACCCCCGAAACACAAGTTCATGCTCGGTGCCCGATACAGCCCGACCGAGGACTTGCACCTCTCCAGTCATCTGTACTATGTCGACGCGGTGCGCGCAGTGAACGCGATCAATCCATTCATCCGGCGGCGCATCGAACCCTATTTCCGCCTCGACCTGCGGGCCGAACATGAGTTCTGGGATGACCACGTGTCACTGGCAGTCGGGGTGCGCAATCTGCTCGACGATGCCCACTACGAAGGCGGCAGCCAGTTCACCAACAACGCGCAGGTTCCCCGGACGGTCTACGCCGAGATGCGCGTCACGTTCAAGTAGCCTCGTGACAGGCCCGCCGCCGTTTGCCCAGCCCGTCTTTGGAGCGGAAGACACCCGCCGCGGTGGCCAGGACGGCTCGCTGGTACTGATACCACCATTTCTTGTCTGAAAAGCGGATAAAATCAAAGATCCGCTTGACATTGTGAAAATAATCACGTATGTTATCGGTAGCATTTCCGAAGGCATGTTCTGCTTCGGCGTCTTTGTCGAGCAAGGTCGCTGACCTTTCCGGCGGCACCGCGTTCGTACTGTCGCCGTCGTGTGGGGTCGCGAGTGTAGGACAATCTGATTTCGTAACGAGCGTTCGCTCGAGCGAGTGAACGGTCAATGCGCTATGGGAGGCCGCCCCGTGGCTACGTGGACCGTGCGCCAAGAGCGTCTCCGCACGCTTCTTACCGGAGACAGTGGATCCCAAACATTCGTGCCGGCCCCGGGCACAGCGGGGCTGCAGTTCGTGCGGACGGACGGCCAGAGCATGTGGCCGTCAGCGGACGTGCTCCGCCTGCCGCGCGGACCGGCTTCGGCCAAGCCGTTCTGCTTTCCGCCCAAGGAAGTCGTAGGCCACTACGCCGATCATCCGGCCTCGGCCGCGACCGCCACGGCGGCGCCGGCCACGACCATCGTCGGCGTGCGGGCGTGTGAGTTGCAGGCGATCGCGTACCTCGATCGCGTGTTCGGCCAGCCGCCGGTGAGCGACCCGTTCTATCGCGAGCACCGGGCCGCTCAGACGATCATTTCGGTCGATTGCGTCGAGCCCCATGAGACGTGCTTCTGCACCCTGGTCGATGGGCGGCCGTACGCGACCGAGGGCTTCGACCTCAACCTGACACCGATTGACGGCGGTTTCGTGGTCGAGGCGGGCACCGATGCGGGTCGGCTGCTCGTCGAGCAGGCCGGCGACGCGGTCACGCCGGCATCGCCGGAGATGCTGGCCGAGCGAGATCGGCTCCGCCGCGCAGCGGTCGAGAAGCTTTCGGTGACGAACGAGCCCTATCAACCGGCGCGGCCACCGAGCGAAGCGCTGGCGGCTGCCGAAGATGCAGCCGTCTGGGACCGCTTTGCCCAGGACTGCGTCGAGTGCGGGGCGTGCACGCAGATCTGTCCGACGTGTCATTGCTTCTACCTGTTCGACCGCGGCGCGCGCGAGGACGGCGCCTTCGATCGGCTCCGGGCCTGGGATAGCTGCATGTGGAGCGGTTATTCGCGCATGGCCGGAGCGCCGACGATGAAGCCCAACCCCCGCGCGCAGTTCCGGTCGCGTTTCGCCAATCGGTTTTTGCACAAATACCTGTGGTCACCCCAGCAATGGGACAAGCTCGGCTGCGTCGGATGTGGGCGCTGCACGGAAGCGTGCGCCGGCCGCATCGACATCCGGCGCGTCATCCGGGAGGTGTCGGCGTGATTCCCTCGAGTCCCTATGAGCCAATGATGGCCCGGCTGACCGACGTGATCGACGAAACGCCGACGATCAAGACGTTCGTTCTCGAGCCGGCGGAACCCTACGTGTTTCGCGCGGGCCAATTCGCGCAGGTCACCGTGCCGGG
>JAFGKA010000348.1 GCA_016928855.1 Phycisphaerae bacterium | reverse complement strand
CTCGACGGCGGTCGCGCCGCGCTTGACTGTCCAGGCCCGCGCTTCGTCGTCGCCGCCGGCGGTCAGAAACGAGATCAGCCCCATCGCTTCATAGCACGCCTGGATCAACCGGTCGCGCGCCGGCTCGCTGACGCCGAGATCCTCGAGAAACGCCTGGCGATCGGCCGGATCGAGCTGGGCAATCTCCGCTTCCGTGTTGGCACACAGGCCGATGACCGCCCGCGCGTGCGGATACTCGAACACCGGCGGCGCCGCCGCATCCGAATCGGAGACGTTGATGACCACGATCAACGGCTTCTCCGTCAGAAACTGGAAGCCCCGGACCAGTTTGTGCTCCTCCTCGCTCTCGATGACCGTCGAAAGCGGGCGTTCGTTCTCGAGCGCCTCGCGGCATCGCTGCAGCACCGCCAGCTCGCGTTTCTCCGCGTCGTGCGTGCGCGTCGGCTTGCCGAGCGCCTTCTCGATCCGCTCGATCCGGTTCGCCGTCGTTTCGAGGTCGGCGAAGATCAGCTCCATATGCAGCTCTTCAAGGTCCGCCTTCGGATCAACGCGGTCCCGATAGGCCGGCACATTTGGATCATCGAACGCCCGCACGACCGCGACGAGGCCGTCACACACTTTGAGACTCGGAATATGGCGCCGGAACTCGGCCTGCTGCTGGGGCGTGACCTGACTGAAGCCGGGGATATCGACCACCTCGATCGTCGCCTGTGTGACCTTCTTCGGTTTGTAGAGGTTCGCGAGGAAGTGGAGCCGCGGATCGGGAACCTTCACGACCGCCATCTGCTCCTGGATGGCATGGGCAGGATCGGGCGCCTGGCCGGTGACGGCCCGAAAGAGCGTACTCTTACCGGATTGAGGTGGACCTACGAACGCGATTTTCATGGTGCGGACCCTTCCGTGAATGCGAGGCCGGATTGTAGGGCTCCTGCCACACCCGTCAAGAATGACGCCGGTCTATAGCCGCGGCGACCGGGGCCGCTCGCTTCAAGGCTTCAGCCGTTTCGGCTATGATGCTGCGAACGCGCAACAGCGTTGTGCCGGATGACGCGGACCCGCGAGCAGGGCCGAGCGAACCACGCCCCGCGGGCCGGCACACCGGGAACACAAAATACGAGGCCAACCGTGACGCGAACGACCCGCCGCCAGCGCCCCGCAACCCGCTGCGTCTTCGGCATGATGAGCGGCACAAGCTGCGACGGCGTCGATGTGGCGCGCGTGCACATCCGCGGCCGCGGGCTGGACATGCGCATCACGCCGGCCGGTCATCTGCACACGCCGTACCCGGCCGCGCTGCGCCGCCGCGCGCTGGCGATCATGTGCCCGGCGGAAACCACAACACAGGAACTCGCCGGCCTGCACGTGGACCTCGGCCGCTTCTTCGCCCGCGCTGCCTGCGAGGCGATCGAGCGGCTCAATGGTGGACGTGCGCCTGCGATGATCGGCTCGCACGGACAGACCATCTGCCACCTGCCGAACCGGCAAGGCGGCGGAACGACGATTCAACTCGGCGACGCGACGGTGATTGCCGCGGCAGCCGGCTGCCCGGTGGTATCCGACTTCCGCCAGGCCGACATGGCGCTGGGTGGCCAGGGCGCGCCGCTGGTGCCCTGGACGGACTTCGTGCTGTTCCGGCATGCCCGTCGAAGCCGCGCGGCACAGAACATCGGCGGCATTGCCAACGTCTCCTACGTGCCGGCCGGCGCGGGCCCCGAGGATGTGATCGCGTTCGACACCGGCCCGGGCAACATGGTCATCGACGCGCTGGCACGCATCGCGACAGACGACCGCCAAAGCTACGACCGCAACGGCGCGATGGCCGCGAAAGGCCATGTGCTCGAAGCTGTTCTGCGGCGATGGCTGCGCCACCCCTACTTCCGACGCAAGCTGCCCAAGAGCGCCGGCCGCGAAGACTTCGGCCACGAGTTCGTCGCCCGCGAGCTACCACGGCTGCGCCGCGCCTCCCGCCGAAGCGAGGATTGGCTCGCCACAGCCACCGCTTTCACCGCGCACTCGATCGCCGACGCCTATCGACGATTCCTGCCGACGGCCAATGGTCGGCCGCGTGTGGACGAACTGATCGTCACCGGCGGCGGCGCGGCGAACATGACGCTTCTCGCGATGTTGGCCAAGCAGTTGCCCGGCATCCGCGTCGCCACAATCGATCAATACGGCATCGGCATCCAGGAGAAGGAAGCCGTCAGTTTCGCCATGCTCGCGGCGGCGCACGTGGACGGCGTGCCCGCCAACCTGCCGCAGGTCACCGGCGCCAGCGCGCCGGCCATCCTCGGCAAGCTTGCTCATCCGCCGATCGCCCGAAAGGCGCGGCGACGGTAGCAAAGGGATCAGGCATCAAGCGCCGGCGGCGCAAACCGACCGGCCTGGAGGCACCCCAGTGCGAAGGTTCTCACACATTGTTCCCGGCGGTCTCCTGAGTCTCGCTGTTGTTGTCACGACCGTGCACGCGGAGGCGATCCGCATCCAGATTCCGCAAGACGCCCCGCTGGACCTGCCGACGATCATCGGCGTTCCGTACGAGATCGAAACGAGCCAGGCCGCCACAGCAGTGGCCGTCGACGGACTGCCCCGTGGCCACGTGATAGCCCAGTTCGTCCCGGATCTCGACATGAAGGGCAAACCGCGCGCCCGCGGCACGCTCTGGCTGCCGATCACCGTCACGGCCGAACTGCGCGGCAAGACACTCCCGCTGACCTGTGCCGCGGCCACAGACGAAGCCAAGCCGGTGATCGTGCTGCGTGAACTCGAAGCCCAGGCGACCCAGTTCATCGATGGCGACCGGCTCCTGATGCAATACAACCACGGCCCGAAGGACTTGAACGGCAAGATCGACCCGGACGCCGTGCTCGGTTTCGTCCACCCGATCACCGGTCTCGACGGCGAAGTGTTGTCACAGCATTCGCCGGGTGATCATCTGCACCACCGCGGTCTGTTCTGGGCATGGGTCCGCTACCACCGCGACGGCAAGAACCTCGGCGACTGGTGGACGCGTAAGGACATCCGCTATCGATTCAACCGGATCCTGCACAAACAGACCGGCCCGCTGCTGACCACGCTGACCGCTGAAGGGTTTCTCGATCGCCAGACGAAGACGATGGAAACACCTGAGCGGCTCGTGCGCGAGGTCGTCACGTTGCGCGCGTTTGCCAGAACGGGCGATCACCAGGCGATTGATATCGATATTGACCTGTACGCGATGGTTGATGACCTGACGATGGCCGGCCAATCCGCGCTCAACAAGGGCTACGGTGGTCTGACGCTGCGGCTTCCCAAGCCGGACGATGTGCGCATCACGGCAGACGGCAAGCATGTGCCCAAGGATGCCGACATGTACCGGGCCCACTGGGCCGACTATTCCGGCAGCTTCCCAAAGACGGAAACCAGGGGGCCAAGCGGCGCGGCGATCTTCACGCACCCGGACCATCCCGACGCGCCGCCCGGCTGGTGCCTGCGGTACTACGGCCCGATCAATCCGTCGTATCCAGGGCTGGAATTCGTGCCTCTGCACCAGGACAAGCCGCTACGGTTGCAGTACCGCCTCGTCCTGCACCGTGGCGATGCCGGTCAGGCTCGTCTCGTGGATCTCTATGCCCTCTATGCCACCCGCTGGAGCGGCAAGCGGTAGGGGCTCATCAGGTTCGGACTCGGCAAACAGCCTATGTTCGACCGCCGCATCAATCTCATCGACCTCCGATGCGGATCGAAACACCCGACACCGATCCGGAACCCCCAGCGGTGTGTTTGCGGGATTCTCCGCCAGAATCTCGATGTAGTTCTGCCAGCGCAGGGCCAACCCCACGCAAGCGAAGACGACAAGCCACAAGAGGCATTCGCTGAGAAGACGCTTGCGGAAACACCACAGGATGACCGAGCTGAACGCCAGCATCGCCGCCTTGAAAAGGATCGCGCCGATGGGGCCGTACTGCAACGCCCACGCCCCAAGTGGATTGAGCTCCTGAAACATGCCGTATTCGTACGCGAAGACGGTGAAGCCGAGGTCGAAGCCCTGGATGATCCAGACCGCCGCCAACAGCAGAAGTACACGCCGAGGCCGCGCGTGCTCCAGTCGCTGAGCCCACGGAATCGCTCGGTGCTCGCACTGTGTGCCTGTGCGCATGGATTCTCCGTGCCGCCGCCGGCCTACCGCCCAGGTTTGGAATCGGATATCCCAGGCCCTGGAATCACTGCGCCATCGTGGAACCGAGGCACCGCAGCCGTGTCTGTCCGTTATCGGACGCATGATTCGCCCATTGCGATGCACCGCCAGGCATTTGTGGAGCGGCCGGGCGCTGGTACGCGCGGATGGATAGCCGTGGCGCACAACGGGCGGCGCGACGGGAATTCCGGGTGAGGGCACACGAGCATGAATGCCGGACCGCGATCCTTGGCCCCACAAACTGTCATTGGGCATCCAGCGGCGGTTGCGACTACAATCCTGGCCGAGCCCGGCGAATCGCTGGGCGAGCGGAGGTACGGCGTGGGCTATTCTGACCTGCAGACATTCGTCGCGGAGCTGGAGCGGCGCGGACAGCTCCGGCGGATCACGGCTGAGGTCGACCCGATCCTCGAAATCAGCGCGATCGCAAACCGTGTGATGAAGATGCCCTGCCCGGAAGGGCTCTCCGGCGCACCGGCGAGCGACCCGGTCCACGGCGGGCTCGGCGGCGTCGCATTGCTGTTCGAGAACGTCCGCGGCTCGCGTATCCCCGTACTGATCAACGCCTACGGCAGCTATGCGAGAATGAACCTCGCGCTGGGCTGCGACGATCTCGAATCGCTGGCCGCCCGCGTGCAGCAGATCATCAAGCCGGAAGTGCCAACCTCGCTTATCGAGAAGATGAAGAAGATCCCGGACCTGATGAAGCTCGCGAGCTTTCCGCCGCGCGTGGGCAAACGCGGCATGTGTCAGGAGGTTGTGCATACCGACGACGCGAACCTGTTCGACCTGCCGATCCTCCAGTGCTGGCCGCGCGACGGCGAGCTCGCGCCGGAATTGGTCGCGAATCGGATTGTGCCCGACGGAGCGGCGGTGCCGGAGGACTGGCCGCGGGGCACCGGGCGCTTCATCACACTGGCCGGCATCTACTCGAAGCACCCCGAGACGCGGGAGCGCAATGTCGGGATGTACCGCGTGCAGGTCTTCGGTGAAAAGCTTTGCGCGATGCACTGGCATATGCATCACGACGGCGCCCGGCACCACCGGGCATACGTCGCCCGCGGCGAGCCGATGCCGGTCGCGATCGTGCTCGGCAGCGAGTCGGTTCTGCCGTACGCGGCGACGTGCCCGCTGCCACCGGACGTGAGCGAGCTGCTCTTCGCGGGGTTCCTCAACGGCTCCGGCATCGAGCTGGTCGAATGCAAGACGGTACCTGTCGAGGTGCCAGCCAACGCGGAGATCGTCATCGAAGGCTGGGTCGATCCGACGGAGACACTCGTCGAGGGGCCGTTCGGCGACCACACGGGGTTCTATTCGCTGGCCGACCGCTACCCGTTGTTGCGGGTCAGCGCGATCACGCACCGGACGAACCCGATCTATCCGGCGACGATCGTCGGCATGCCGCCGATGGAGGACTACTTCCTCGGCAAGGCGACGGAGCGCATCTTTCTACCGCTGCTGCGCATGATCGTGCCGGACATCGTGGATTACCACTTGCCTCGGTTCGGGGCGTTTCACAACTGTGCGTTTGTGAAGATCCACAAGGCCTATCCGTACCAGGCACGGCGCGTGATGCACGCGATCTGGGGTGCGGGCCAGATGTCGTTCACGAAGTTCATCGTCGTCGTCGATGACGATGTGAACGTGCACGAAGAGCAAGCGGTGCTGTTCCACATGGGTGCCAACGTCGATCCGCGGCGTGACACGGTCATCGTGGACGGCCCGCTCGATATCCTCGACCACGCCGCACCGGTCGAAGGCGCCGGCAGCAAGATCGGCATCGATGCCACGCGAAAGATCGCCGGCGAAGGCACGGTCCGCCGCTGGCCGCCGGAACAGACGATGACGCCCGAAATCCTCGAGCGGATCACGCAGCGATGGCACGCTTACGGCCTGCCCGACGCCGACGACAACGCATGATCCTTCCATGACGACGAGGTCAACAGACGATGACGCCACGCGAACGATTTGTATGGTACGTACGCCACGGCGATGCACGCCCTTTCGTATCGCTGCAAATCGGCGCCGGCGCCGGATTCGACTGCAAGCTGGCCGGCAAGGAATGGATCAGCGAAGGCACGCTGGCCGATACGATCCGTGCGTACGAACTCGTTGAATGCGATGCCCTTTATAATGTGGGTCTGCCCGATCTCGGCGCCGTTTTGCCGGCACTGGCGTGGACCAGTGAGACGACGGTCAAGGACGATACGCGAATCACACAGCGGCGACTCGCCACGCCGTACGGCGAGCTGTGTGTGGATCTGCACGAGCGGCCGCGGAGCGGCGTGACGCCGACGCGGTATCCATTGACCGTCGATGACAGTCTCGATGCCGTTTGCTGGATGGCGGATCAGTATTTCAAAGCGGTTCCCTACGTCGGTGAGCTGCTTGCGCCGCTGCTGAAGGAGGCCCATCCGTACGGGCCGGTATCCGTGCAATGGAACATCCAGCCGTTCGAGCTGCTCGGACTGGCGTCGGTGCCGGATCTCGTGCTGCATGCCATGACCGATCCGCAGCGCTATCGCAGGGTCTGTGACCGGATCCGCAACGTCAATATCGAGCTGGTGCGTGCCGTACTGGCCAGCGGCGCCGATTTCATCTTCCTCGGCGGGCCCGGCGCGGAGATGATGTCGCCCGATCTGTACGAAGCGTTTATCGTGCCCGACTCGCATATCATCAGTCAGGCGGTGCATGATGCCGGCGGGCTGATTTATTCGCACATCTGCTCGCCGATCGAACCGTTTCTGTCGAAGGGCTATTTCGGCGAGATGGGCATCGACCTGTTCGAGACGCTCTCCGGGCCACCGGTGGGCAATGTTGCTGATCTCGGCGCGGCGAGGCTGCAACTCCCGGCGGCCATGTGCACGCGCGGCAACGTCGGGCTGGATGTGCTGCTGCACGGCACGCTCGACGACGTCGAACAGGCCACGCAAGCGGTCCTGGACGCCACCGCCGGAACAAAGCACATGGTGGCCGCATCGGATTATCTCTTCTACGACATTCCGCTGGAGAACGTGCAGGCGATGGTCAGGACCGTGCGCGCTTCGGCCTGACTGCGCGGGGACATTACTGATTATTGCGAGCGATGCATCGCTTGACTATTGGGTGGAGCCGGCGACCGAGACGAGATCCAATAATCAGTGGTGTCCCCCTCCTCGCCGGCGTGCGACACGGCCTGACTGCGCGGGGACATTACTGATTATTGCGAGCGATGCATCGCTTGACTATTGGGTGGAGCCAGCGACCGAGACGAGATCCAATAATCAGTGGTGTCCCCCTCCTCGCCGCGGAACCCGTTCGACAGTCCCGCTCAACGACGAAGCCTGCGCCGCGTTCGGCAATAATGAGTAATGTTCCCGGTGGTTCGGCAATAATGAGTAATGTCCCCGGCGCTTCACTCCGTAATCTCGTACGCCGTGCCGGCGAGCACGACTACGATGCGCTGGCCCAGGGCGAGATACTTGCCCAATTCAGGCCTTTGACGTACGAGATCAAAGTAGGCATCGGAGAACGCCTGGATCTTCTTCGTTTCGGTTGCCTCGTCGTATTCGCTGTCGAGCCATCGCCCGTTGTCGAAGTAGAACGTCCTGGTGCCGACGATCTTGATAATATCTTGACGATCCGCAGACTTACCTTCACCCGTCGAACTATCGAGGTAGCCGAGCGACTTCAGGGCGCCCGCTACCTCCGACGCCGGTGGAGCCGGAGGGGCCTTGGCCAACGACTGTGCCTCTTCCGACGCCCGCACCCCGACGCGACCACCCTCGGCGTCCGAGTATGCCTTTGCCGCAGCCATGTCGGCATCAAACGTGGACGATCGTTCGCGAGCGGCAAAGAGTCGCCGCGTGAGCCCTTCGCCCCGCCGACCGGCGGCGCGCGCCATCGGCGATCGCGCGCTGTCCTCCACGACCAGATACGACGTGTACGGCGTGATGATCGCGTAACGCTTGGCGAGCCGGACGATCTCGTCCTTGAGCTCGCTGTTCTCGCCATGCAGGCGGATTTCGTCCATCAGATAGCCGATCTTGCGCGTGGCCCAGAGCCGCGGCAGAAACTCGTTGGCCGTGCGGGCGTCGGTGAATGTCGCGTCGTATTCCCACACCCGATGCTCGCGGCCGTCCTTGCCGCTGAAGCGAATCGTATGCCGGCCAGGCGTGCGGTACCGACCGACGACTACCAGCTCGTTGCCATGAAACAGATCGGGCAACACCTTCGGATAAACCTGTTCGATCGTGGCGGCGCTGCATTCCAGCACGACATCGCTCAGCGCCGGGTCGGAGACTTTCTTGAAGAATCGCGAAACTTTCAGCTCGATATCTTCATGCTCGTCGATGTATTCACGCGTACCACGGTTCTCCTCGGCGAGTCGGTCGAGCAGCTTGGTATTGAGATCATGACCGACACCGAACACGAACAGACGGCACTGTCCATCATTGGCTTTCTTCACGTTTCGGCGGATCTCGTCGGGGTCGCGCACATCCACCGTCGGCTCGCCGTCCGTCACGAAGACAATCATGTACGGCCGGTCTGCGTCGCGATCGGAGCGCGCCGCGATGGCCGCCAGCAGCGCTGCGTTGATGTTCGTGCCTCCGGCGGCCTTCATTCGATCGACCTCCTCGCGTGCCGCGGCAACGTGCTCGGCATCCGCTGGCACGAGCGTGTCGCGGAACGGCCGCGTATCGGTCGCGAAGCTGATGATGTTGAACCGGTCCTGCTTGCGCAGACTCGACAGACAGAACCGCATCGCCCGGCGGGCCTGTTCGATCTTCTCGCCGGCCATGCTGCCCGACGTATCGAGTACGAAGCATACGTCCTTGGAGATGATCCGGTCGTCGCGGAATTCCAGCGGCGGCGAGATCCGCGCCATGAAGAAACCATCTTCATCCAGCGGCTTGTAGCTCAGCAGCGACACGCCGAACTCGGTCTCGCTCATCTGGTAATAGACAACGAAATCCTGATCCGGCCGCACGTGCCGGGCCTCGAAGCCCACTTTCGCCGTTCGCTTGTCCGGCCGGCTGATGTCGGCCTCGTGCGAGGCGCAGAAGACGCTCTTGAGCGGAATCCCGCTCTGGATGTCCACGGTGATCGTGACGCTCTCGATCTCCTTCGCGCTGAACTTCTCGGTATTGAGCGGATACTGGTACACGGCCAGCCCGTCATCGACGGAAATCGTCTCGCTGTACTCCAGCGCGATGCGCACGTCGCCGTTGGCCGGAATCGGGAACACGCGCGCCCGGTACAGCCGCGAGCCGACGTACTCCAGCAACGCCGGGTCCTTCATCGTGCGCACGATGTCTTCATAGGTCTGGCGCGCTTTGTCGGCATCGAGCAGCTCGCCGTGCATCTCCTTGCCGTTCATCCACATCGAGAACTGTTGCACCGAGGCCGTCTCCGGCAGCGGGAACAGATACGTTCCCTCCATCTGCTGGCTATTCGGGTTGTGGAAGACCTGATCGACCTTCGTCACGCCGACCGTATCGCGGATCGTGCACGTTACGTGATGGTTCTTGATCTCGAGCGGCATGAACGCGCGCCAAGGCGGCACCGGCCGAATCGGGTGCGGCATCGGCACGGGATGGTCAATCACGATGAAACCGTCAGCAACCACACGCTCCGCGGGCAGAATGGCCAGGACGAACGCCACCGCTGGCAGCACAATCCACGGATTCTTTCGCAACAACATGATTCGGGCCCTCGTTGAACAGTCTCCTAGATGTCCGGAACCACCTGGTTCGCACGGCCGCTCGACGGATACCTTGGCTCCGGGTCCCGGCCACGACCAGTCCGCCAGCCGCCTGTGTTTGGACGCGGCAGCACCGGCGGAGTTCCCGCCAGGGTGGACCGTCCCTCCGAATATCTGTGTTGAAACAGGCTACCCCTTACAAGAGAAGACGAGGTGGGCGCGCGTCGCGGCCCGAGCAGCCCTGAAGGACCGGCCAATGGACCCGACTTCGCCGGGAAGGCCCCCTGGAAGAGGGCCGGGGTGGTGAATCCGATGTGCTTTCGACGGTCACGCGAGCAGATCGAGCAGTTCGCCTCGCATGCGGTCGGCGGCGCCGAAGACCGCCGCGCTGGCGCGGAAGCCATGCTCGTACCGCTTCATATCGACGAATTCGCGAGCCAGTTCCACGTCGGAGGCCGGCGGCTCGTTGCCCGCGCTCGCCGCCTCGAGCGAGGTCCCCCGGTCGCGGATCTCGACCGAGTCGGTGTCCATGTCGTAACGGATCGAGCGATAACCTTCCGTGTTGACGTTCGCCACGTTGTGCGCTGCGACGGCAAAGCCGCTCACATTCGACTGCATACCCTGGAGTGCGACGTTGAACGCGTCCATTGCTGCATCCTCCGGCCGGTTCCGATGCGCAGACTTCGCGCGCGGGCCGGCGGTCGACCCAGACCACCATACAATCCGCGCGAGCGGTGGGCCAATGGAAGACCCGGCATGACAATGTGGACCGATAACGAGGCGGAAACACCCGGCTCAAGCCGGGGCGTCGGGCAGCAGGCCGACAGATTTGCGATACACGCGAAAACGCTCAACCGCGTCGAGGTCGATCGTGGCCACCAGCACGCCCGGACCGCCGACCTCAATCGTCCGCTGGATGTCGGTCATCTCCGGACGGCCCGACGGATCGCAGATGCTGGCACCGCCGGAGGTGAAATGGGTATCCCGCACGAGCGTCCCCTCGACGAGGCGCTTCGATTCGTGACGGTCCTGGGCCCAGTCGCTGACGACCACGGGCAGAGCGTTCTCCATCGCCCGCGTCAGCGCGAGGTTCCACCAGAGCGTGCGCGCGTATCGAACGTAGCGTTCGCTCGGTACGGTAGTCTTCGCCGGCACGCAGAGCACATCCACACGTCCAAGCAGCTCACGGGCCAGCGCCGGCTCCCACAGGTCCGCACAGATCAGCACGCCGACGCGAACACCGGCGACCTCAAAAACCCCCGGCGCGAGGCCGGGCTGACGCTGGTCGCGCTCACGATCGAACCGGATCCGTTTGGCGTAGCGACCGACCTCGCTGCCGCCGCGATCGACAACGAAGCAGGTATTGCGGCGCGTTCCGTCATCGCCCTGGAAGTCGATGCTGCCGCCGATGACATTGACCGCACAGGCCCGGGCGAGCGTGTGCAGGAACTGCCGGGCCTGGCTGCCGCCCTCGCCGTCATCGTAATCGCACGGCTGGCCGCTGAACGTCTCCGGCAGTACGAGCAGGTCGGGCGCATGCTCGCGCATCACTTGCTCGCTGGTCTGGCGCAACAAGTGCATGTTTGGCATCGGCTGCAGCCACCGCAACGACGGCTGCAGCGCCGCCACACGAATCGTTCGAGGTTCACTCATGCATCCACAAACCGGGGCAGATGCCGCCGTGTCATCCGAAGGCCCGCATCTTCCAGCGCCAACTCTCGCGCGAAGACCGTACGGCCCGTCGCCACAATCACCGACCGGTCGCGGTCAGCCCGAGTCCTTGATCGCCAGGAACACCTCCCGGCCATACACGGGCACGCGCCATTGCCGTCCTTTGTTGAAAGGCTTGCCCGGCTTGATGCGCGACGCTTTGAGCGTGCGGACGATCTTTAGACATTCATCGCGACTATGCGCCATGAACCGGACTTCGTAGCCACGATGGCTGATGAATGCCTCGTCCGCTTCGCCCTTCGGCCCGGGCGGCTGACGCAGGTAACCGCAACGGCGAAACAACCGAACGACCTCGGCCGACAGGCTGGATTTGTTCCCGTCGCGCGCGGTCTGCCGCCGGGCACGTCCGCGCGCCAGCGACTTGTCTTTCTTGTTGGCCATGGTCTCTCCGTAGGCGCGGCTCGATCCGACATGCCCGATGGAACCCGGTGGATCCCGTCAGAGACGCGCCAAAAAACCACCGCAGCGCCGCCACACCCCGCACTTGCGTGGGCGCCACCCCACCTCTTTCTATTTACCACATGACTGCCCATTGTGCCAATGACGAAACGTTTTCTTGGGGGGGGCATTACGATTCTGCCGTCGCCATCCCGCGACTGAACCGATCGACCACGAACGCGCATCGCGCCGATCGTATCGCGCCCGGTGAAACCGGCGGCACCGTTCGGCCTGCCACACCGGCCACTGCCACACTGGTTTTCCCGCGACGGATGCTGGCCAGCAACCACCCGGCCCAGTTCCCGTGGCGCACTCCGGCCCGCGGACAACGCACGCTCCAGTCCTCAACCGCGTCCTCGCGGCACACCCACTAGATCTTGTGCGTCACATCGGCGAATGCCAATCCAGTTGGGTATCTGTCCACGTCATACACGTTCCAGATGCCATCGGATCTGCGTCGAACACGCTGTATTGCCCAGTCAGACGATGACAGGGCGACACCGCATTCTCGTCCCGTCGCCCAGGCCTTGTACGTTCAGTAACGACGGAACATTCCCAAATAAAAATGAACGTCCCCGGCCGTCACACTGTTGGCCGTCTCATGCGCCAGTGCGTTTTTCAGCCCTGGTATTGCCATCATACATGTGCACTGAAGTGACAGGCTAATTACGCTGACGAGTCTCCGTCTGCCGCGTCCCTGCTACGTGATTATTGGGCGTGATGATCCGGCGCGCATGAGGTGTTTGCCCAAGGGGGGCGCCAACCATATTTTTTCGCTTCTACCATAATTACCCCATTGCCAACGACGGGAAACGTGTCATAATAAACCTATCGCAGCGGCGCGGACTGACAAGGAGGTCGCCGAAGCCGCCAAACCCTCCCATATCGCTGCTGCGAGCGAATGACCCACACCTCACTGACAACGCCTGTACGATTCGCTGTCGTCTGGCTGTTGTCCGCGAGAGTACGAATTGGGAATGAGCAGGAGGTCGATCATGCCGACGAAGGATGCCCGCGTGGAGTCATTATGGAAGAAGTATCTCAAAACGCGCGCCGTTGAACTTCGCAATACACTGGTCGAAAACTATGCCTCTCTTGTCCATGTACAGGCCGCGCGACTTTCCAAAAAGCTGCCGGCGCAAGTCAGCTACGACGAGATCTGTTCCGCCGCGTTTGACGGTTTGATCGAAGCCGTCGAAAGCTACGATCCCAAACGCAAGGCTAAGTTCGAAACCTTCTGTCAGCAGCGCATCTCCGGCGCCGTGATGGACTGGCTTCGTACGCTGGACCCGCAGTCTCGCACGATTCGCACATTCGAAAAGCGCCGCCTGAGCATCCGTGAAATGCTCGATGCGGAACTCGGGCGCCCGCCGATGCACGAGGAAATCGCCACACGGATGGGCATCACCCAGGACCGCTACGATCAGCTCTCGCGAATCTCGCAGCTCGGCCGCGAGGTGCACTTCAGTGCGATGGAACCCCATGCGGATTCCCGCGGCCGGCCGACCGACCGGATCTGGGACGTGGGCGATCCGCACTCGGCCGATCCCTCGACACACGTGGCGCGCGGGCTCCTGACGGAGTACCTCACCCGCGGCCTGTCACGCGAGGAGCGGCTTGTGCTGGTGCTCTACTACTACGAAGACCTCACAATGGCTGAGATCGGGCTGGTGCTGGACCTTTCCGAGTCCCGCGTCAGTCAGATCCACAAGGATGTGCTCGGCCGCCTGCGTCAGCGATTCAAACGCAGCCGGAGTGAAGGACTGGTGGCCTGAGGCCGCTGTCCGAGCGCCCGACCCCCGGAATAACCCCATGTCGGTGTCGGCGGAACCGCAGCGCTATTCCGCTTGATGCCCCGCGAACGCACATCTACAATGCCGGCATGGATCGAAACATCCGGCTGCTGATCGCGTATGACGGCACCGATTTTCACGGTTGGCAGCGGCAGACGGACCTGCGTACGGTCCAGGGGCTGATCGAACAGGCCGCACGACGCGTGGCCCGGCATCAGGTCGTCCTCATTGGAGCTGGGCGTACCGATGCGGGGGTGCACGCCGCCGGGCAGGTCGCGAACTTCCTGACCACCTGCAAAATCCCGACGTACAACCTGCTGCGCGCCATCGGCAGCCGGCTCCCCAAGGACGTGACCCTGATCCACACCGATGAGGTCCCGCTGAATTTCCATTCGACCCGGGCGGCCGTGCGGAAGCTCTACCGATATACCATTCACAACAGGTTCGGGCGCCCCGTCGCGTTCCTGCGACAGCGCTACAGCTACCACTTCTGGCACCCGCTGGCTGTTGAACGGATGCGCGATGCCGCCCGCGCGTTCGTGGGTATCCAGGACTTCGCGGCCATGGCGTCGCGCGGCGAGACCCGCGAGACGACCGTGCGAACGGTCTACGCGTGCAACGTGTACCGGCACTATGACGAAATCCGGATCGACGTGGAGGGCCGTGGATTCCTGTACAACCAGGTGCGGAACATGGTCGGAACGCTCATCGAGATCGGGCGCGGACACTGGGCGGTGGACTGCATCCCCGACATCCTCGCCACCAAGGACCGCCGCAACGCCGGCCCGACCGCGCCCGCGCGGGGCCTGAGCCTCCAGTGGGTACAATACGAACTGGACCGCCTGCCGCCCGCCGATGCCTGGTGGCCGCGACGGCAGACGACCGCCCCGGAGAACGCCGAGCCCGACGCCGACGCCGTGGCAGATTCCTGATGCGAATTGTCCATATCATAACACGATTGATCGTCGGCGGCGCCCAGGAGAACACGCTCCTTACGTGTGAGGGGCTGCATCGCCGCGGCCACGACGTCGTCCTGATCACCGGTCCGCAGACCGGCCCTGAGGGCTCGCTGCTCGGCGAGGCCTGCTCGCACGGCTACCAGGTCATCGTGCTGCACCCGCTGGT
>JAFGKA010000347.1 GCA_016928855.1 Phycisphaerae bacterium | reverse complement strand
TTGGCCTTCTTGGCGTAGTCGGCGTCGCCGTAGGCCTGGCGGTGGTGGCGACCCCAGTGGGCGTAGAGGCCGCGCCACTTGCCGTTCGGCTTCGCCGTGCGCGGTGGCTCCTGCAGCGGGCCGTAGCCGATCACGGTCTCAACGATCACGGCCGGCGCGGTCTCGGCCAGCCGGTCGGACAGCCGGTTGAACAGGTCGACGATCAGATCCGACCCGCCCCGCGCCGCACACTTCGGGCACTGACACACCGCGCCGCCGTCGATGCCGACCATGTAGAGCATCTGAAGCTGCGGCCACTGCCGTACGAACGCCTCGGCGTTGTGGATGAACTCCGCGACGGCGGCCTCGTTGCTCCAGCAGAAGTTCATGATCGGCCACTGCCCGCCGTGCGGCTGGCGCTTGCCGTCGGCGAGGCCGAACCAGTCGGGATGCTTGTCGAAGTATCTCGCTGTCGGCAGGAAGAACGGGAAGCAGTGGCCCGGGCCGTGTAGGATCAGGCCGCGTTCGGTCATCGCGTCGAGCGCCCCGCAGTCGGCCATCTGCTCGATCTCAGTCTGAACCCGGCCGGGTTCGTGATGCGCCTGCCAGGACAGGCCGTTGTAGCGATTCTTCGCGGCCCAGTCGATCTGCGGCAGCAGCCGCTCGGGGATGATCTCGAAGAGCAGCGAGCTGGCATTGCAGATGCGGTATTCGAGTGGGCTGGCCTCGGCCCAGACGCCGACCGGTAGTGATATGTTTGTGTCGTTCGGCACGACCTCCGGCTCGGCCGGGTCCAGGTTGGGCAGGTACCAGCGACAGCCGAACCGTTCGAGCAAGTCGTACACACCGTAAAGCACGCCGCGGGGGTTGTCGCCAGCAATGAGGATCCGGTCCGGCTGGATCCGGATCGCGTAGCCGTCGAAGCCGACCTTCGCCGGCGGTAACTCAGCCGCGACGGAAATCGCCGATCGCAGGCCGAGCTGGATCGTGTGTGGCGCGTCCGGTGTGGAAGCGGTCGCCAGTTTCGCCCCGGAGGCTTTCTCGACGTACCGCACGAGTTCGCGGCCGGCGAAGCGTTCGACAGGACCGGCCGATTCCGGCACGAAGAGCGTCCAGCGCGTCCGGCCATCGCGGACCAGCTCGGCCGCCTCGTTGGCCTGGGCAACGGCGACGTTGGTCACGGCCAGAATCGCGCATATGAGCGCGGCAGCGAGAAGGGCCACGGAATGGGGCGTTGATCTGGTTAAAGAATCAGGTGCATTCACGGGCGCACGCTCCCTGCAACAATTGCGAGTTATCCGGACTTGAGACTCGGACTCCGCGATGGGCAGTGTATGCCCGACGCGTGGATGCGTCGAGTCGCCGATCGCGGCGAAAGTGGAGGCAGCCGAAGGAGAAACAAGAGGGGCAATGGTAACAGAGTAGAAGGCAAGAGAAAGGGGCGGAACGCCGGCATGGGGAAATCACGAGCTGTTTGAGGGGAACGTTTGGTGCAAGTTTCCATCATCGCGACCCCAGCCCGATCGCCGCGACGCGGCGATAGAGCAGGAGAGGGGAGAAAGGAGAGAGTGGAGAAGACAAGGAGTGCTTGGCGAGCGTATCACTCGCGATGCGACGAGCAGGCCCCCTCCTGCGGCTTCGGCCGTGAGCTCAGCCGAACGGTCTCCTCTCTACCTTCTACTCTCAACATGCAGCACCGCGGAATCTCCTGATGCCAAGCAGGGATGGGCCACCCTGCAAGCCGCCGGTGGCACCCTTGCGGAAAACCGGAACCGCGCATGGATGCGAACCAAACGATGCGGTCGGTCCAGGAGGCGTGCGGAAGACACGGGCAAACCCTCTGGCCTGAAGGCCTATCCCGACGTGCGTCGGGACCCATACCACCCTTGGCTGCCGGACCGGTGCTTGCTTACGTGGGCCCGTACTGCTAAACTACTCTGCTTCAAGGGCTTCTGCGGCTTTGGTGGCCGTCAGAGGATGGGCTCCCGAAGCCGGGCGACGTGGAAGGCCACAGGCTCGTCCGCTGTTTCGCACCCCTTCGCACCGATGCCCTTCGGTGTGTTTCTGTTTGGGGCCAGCACAGACCGCGATCTGCATCGGTGTGATGTGTGTGCCGAGACCGGCTCGACGTCGCATCGGATGGATGTATTCGTGTGGTCGTCTGAAGGTTTGCACAGGAAGAACAGACAGTGATCAACCAGGCGATCCGCAACATTGCGATCATCGCACACGTGGACCACGGTAAGACGACACTCGTCGATCAGATGCTGCGCCAGTGCGGCCAGTTCCGTGACACGCAGCTCAAGGGCGAGCGGATTCTCGACTCGAACGACCTCGAACGCGAGCGCGGCATCACGATTCTCTCGAAGAACATCGCGATCACCTACCATGGGGTCAAGATCAACCTGATCGACACACCCGGCCATGCCGACTTCGGCGGCGAGGTCGAGCGAGTGCTGAAGATGGCCGACGGCTGTCTGCTGCTGGTCGATGCGTTCGAAGGCGCCATGCCGCAGACGACATTCGTGCTGCGCAAGGCGTTCGAGTTCGGCCTGCGCCCGATCGTCGTGATCAACAAGATCGACCGCCCCGACGCGCGGCCGACCGACGTGCTCGACGAGGTGCTCGATCTGTTCATCGAACTCGGTGCCGACGATGATGCCCTCGAGTTCCCCACGATCTACACGTCGGCCACGCAGGGCTATGCCACGCTGGACCCCGACGAGCGGCGGGATGACATTTTCATCCTGTTCGACATGATCCTCAAGTATGTGCCCACGCCAGACGTCGATCCAACCGCGCCGGTCCAGATGCTGATCACCACGCTGGACTACAATGACTACGTCGGCCGGATCGGCATCGGCCGTGTATTTTCGGGCACGCTGCACGCAGGCGAAAACGTAACGGTCATCCACCGTGACGGCTCGCAGACGGCGGACAAGATCGGCGAGTTGCACACATTCGACGGACTTGGGCGACAGAAGGTCGATCAGGTCGTCGCGGGCGACATCTGCGCGGTGGTCGGGCTGGATTCGGTTGACATCGGCAACACGATCGCCGACCTGAACGACCCGAAGCCGCTGCCGATCGTGCATATCGACGAACCGACGCTGCACATGACCTTCCGGATCAACGACTCGCCGTTCACCGGTCGCTCGGGCAAGTACCTGACGAGCAGCCATCTGCGCGAGCGTCTCGACCGCGAGCTTCAGCGCAACGTGGCGTTGCGCGTCCAACCCGGTCCGGTGCCGGAGGAGTTCCATGTATCCGGCCGCGGCATTCTGCACCTGTCGATCCTGATTGAGAACATGCGCCGTGAGGGTTACGAACTGGCCGTCGGCAAGCCGAAGGTGATCTTCCGCGAACTCAACGGCAAGAAGACCGAGCCGATCGAACTGTGCGTGATCGAGGTGCCGACGATGCACGTGGGGCCCGTGATGGAGCTGATGGGCTCGCGCCGCGCCGTGTGCAGGAAGATGCAGAACCACGACGACCAGACGTATCTGGAGTTCACGATTCCGACGCGCGGCCTCATCGGCCTGCGCAACCGCATGATGACGGCGACGCAGGGCACGATCATCATGCATCACAACTTCTATGAGTACGAGTACCTGCGCGGCACCATCGGCCATCGCGCCAACGGTGTCCTGATCGCCAGCGACACGGGGCAAACCACCGCCTATGCACTGGAAGGACTGGCCGATCGCGGCACGATGTTCGTCTCACCGGGCCAGCCGGTGTATGCGGGCCAGATCATCGGCGAACACTGTCGGGACAACGATATCGTCGTCAATGTCTGCCGTGGAAAGAAGCTGACCAATATGCGGGCGGCCAGCGCCGACCGAACCGTCGTGCTCAAGACGCCGCGCGAATTGACGCTCGAAATCGCGCTGGAGTACATCGAAGACGACGAACTCGTCGAGGTCACCCCGGACGCCCTCCGGTTGCGCAAGCGATATCTGGACGAAAACGACCGCAAGCGCATGGCGCGCGGGCGGTAGCACCCGACGCGGGCGTCGCGCACAATCGTGCGACCCAACCGGATGGGAATGTAGCGGCTTGCGCCCTCGCAAGCCGTCTTTGTTGTTTGCACGTTACCCACGCCGGTGAAGCCCCGGCCGGCGAGACGCCGGCCGCTACATCGAAAGGCGACCAAACCTGGAGGGCCGAGGGGACGCGGTCGCTTATCAGACCTGACCACGTGGACAAGGCCCACCTTCGCATCGATTCACGTTCCTTCACGATGCCTCCCACCCGCGCATGTGGGCACCCCTGAGTGGGTAATACTGCTACGTCCGACACAGTTATCACGCAGCGACGGCGGTTGGCACGGCAGTTGCTTTGGTCCTGTGGGTCGCCGAGGAAACACTTGGCAAGGAACGGGAGAGGACGGATGTATCACATCGAACCAGAAACCGCAGGATCGAAGAATCGCGTGGCTCGCTGGCTGCAGGACGCTCGTGCCTGTGCAAACTCCGGCGCCTCTGGTCGGTCGGCGACGCCGTCGCACGAGTGGCTCGCGCCGCTCGACGTCCACGTGCTGGACCCGAATCGCCGCCGGCGGCGCGTAGCGTTGGGCACCGCCCGCGAGCTCAGCGGGACGGGCCTCGAACTGCTCTGTCGCCAGGCTTTGCCGCTCTACAGCCATGTCGTGATCTGTCTCGCGGCGGAGACCGACGGCGTGCGCGCGAAGGTGGTCAGCCGGACCCAAACGCTCAACGGATACATCCTGCACGTCGTGTTCGAGTTCGATTCGGCGGATGCTCGGATTGTGGCGGCATAGGTCGGCTGTATTGACGGGAACGCCCATCGTGGCGATGCTGGAGTGAAGTGGAAACGTCGCTCTTCCTGCCCGCGGTTGAGTGGGCGGGGACGGCAACGCGGCCCGGGCACCGAATGACACGAGCGTACGCGTCATTCGCGGTCCCGCGGCCCCCATTGGACGGACCAGACGATGCAGCCAGTTGGATCGCAGGGACCCCAACCGCAAGAGATCGTACATGCATGGCTGGCTGAGGCGCACGCGTCGGGTGAGGCCGACACCTGGACGGGAAAGCGAAGCCAGCACCGCCACGAATGGAATGCGAATCTGGATATCTACCCCGTGACCAGCCGGCGCCGGGCCACATCCGTTCTCGCCACCGCACGTGACATCAGTGAAACGGGGCTCGGGTTCCGATGCCGGAAGAAGTTCGATCGCGGCAGCCAGGTCCTGATCTGCCGCGCCGGCGAGGAGCAGGCCGTGCCGGCGACCGTGTCCGCCTGCACGCAGAGCGTCGGCGGCTATCTCATCGGCGTGTGGTTCGATTTCGGCCCCACCGCAACGGACTGACCCTTCACACGGTCAGAGCCATTTTCGGTCGGTCCGTTTCGTTCTCTGGCAACCAAGCACGGTGGTCCTTCAAGCACTGGCGGGCAAGCCGCCAGTGGCACCCACCGGATCGCCGAAAGTCACCAACCGAAAACGGCACCAGGGCCACCCCGGCCCGGTTTCTATTCAAGGTAGACCGAATCACTCGGTTTGATCGTTGGCCGCACCGTGAGCACCTGGCCCAGATGGGCCGCATCCTGTGCAAACAGCGGGCTGATCTCGAGTGTTGCGTCGGGTTCGCCATCCGGTCGCTTCGGCACGGCCACGCCACACGCCGCCAGCCATGCGGCCGCCCGACGATTCATGTCGCGGCGTGAGGTTTCGGCACTGTCCACACCCGTCGCGTTCTTGACCGGGCTGAATTCCTCGGCCCGTGAGGTCTGGAGGATCAGCGGCTTCTCGGCAAGCGGAATCGCATCAAAGATGAACGCTTCGAGCTTCACAGCGTTCGGCGAGTCCGGCACGATGCGCTGGCCATCCGCGTTGACGCAGGCGACCTTCTTCTCCGCGCGGTGCCACGGCAAGGCGAAATGGTCGGGGTTCGCCGTCAGCCGTTCGATGAAGCTTCGGCGCAGCACATGAATCGCGATACTGCCGGCGTCGAAGCGGCGCGAGCCGTCCGCCGTCCGCGCCGTGGCCATCGCGTCGGGCAGATCGGAATACTCAATCACCATCGTCCGCCCATCTGCCCTCACGAAGTTGCCAACCCGCTCGAAATCATCCGCCTTGGGGATCGTCTTGCTCGACATCTCCGAACCGGTCTGATCATGCAGGCC
>JAFGKA010000049.1 GCA_016928855.1 Phycisphaerae bacterium | reverse complement strand
GGTTCAGGCAGGTAATCGCGGCGGCAGACACTCCAACAGCAGCCAAGATGCGCCACGGGCGAATGAGGCGGATTGTACTCCATTCACTTGCCGAGGCGATGGCTCCGTGGATACGGACATCGGTTGCAGGTCAGTCGAGGAATCGTACGATGAGAGTCTCCAGGATCGCCGTGTTGCGGGGGGACACGTCGATGTGCTTCGAATTCGGCATGATCGCCAGTTGCCCGTTGGGCAGATGCCGGTAGATTTCGACGACATTCTCCAGCCGGTTGTAGATATCGCGATCCCCCACAATCATCAATACCGGGCACGTGATCTTTTTCACGTCCTCGAACGACAGGACGCTCTCCTCAGACCACATCGCCCTGAGATTCTCCATGAATTCGTCCCATCGTTGAGGTTCGGGCATGATCTTCCTGAGATCCGGCCGGTATGCGGCGAGATCAGCCGACTTGACATTCTCGAGCCACCGCAGCCCCTCCTGCGCATACCCGCGCGTACCCAACGATCCGCCCATCACGACCGTCTTGTGGACGAGTTCGGGGTATTTCCACGCCACAAGATAGGCGACCATGGCCCCATCGCTGGAGCCGAGGAGGACGACTTTCTCCTGGACCTCCTTCCGCAGAACCGCGCCGACATCCTCGGCGAGCAAGGCATACGAGTGTTTTCTCGTGCCCAACTCGGATCTGCCATACCCACGCGTCGCGACGGCGATCACTCTGAACTTCTTACTCAGGATGGGGATGTACTCCTTGAACGAATCGATGTAGCTGAAGCCGCCATGCAGCAGCACCAGCGGCCTGCCCTCGCCGTATACCTCATAGTAGATCCGGGCATCGCCGGCATCCGCATAGCGGCCGTGCTCGTCATTCGTTCCGTAGTTCGGTGCTTGCGCATGTGAATGAGCACACGCGATCACCAACAGACATGCGGCCATCGAAATCAGTTTCGTCCATACAGACCTCGAACTGAACAGAACACGTGATTGCATCGCCGGCTCCTTTGTTCTTTTCAAGTGAAGACTGCGGGACATCCTGCGGCCACGGCATCGGCGCCGTTCGGGAACGCAGGGACAGTGGGGTCGTTGAAGAAGGCCTCATAGCAACAATGCCCCCTATCCTGATAACGCACTCCGAGTGGCTGACGACCTTGCTTGGGTTGTTCAACGACCGTATCGCCCCTCATGGATTCGGACGCGAAACACGCGCGTTTACCCGCCCCGCAACGGCGCGGCGCTCGTGCTGCAGCTTAATTCTCGCGCAAGTAGCGCATGGCAGATTCAAACACGATTCGGCCGGTGGGCGGGCCGTCGGTGCTCTGGCTGCGCCAGGCCGGATGCTGTGTTTCGTACACATGACGTTCCGGGTGCGGCATCAGGCCGAGAATAAGCCCGGTCCTGTCGGTCAGGCCGGCGATATCATCAATACTGCCGTTGGGGTTGATCGGGAACGGGCCGGACTCGCCCGCGACGTCGCAATAGCGCAGCGCGATGTGTCCGCCGGCGCGCAGCGCTTCGAGCGTGGCGTCGTCAGCCGGTACGAGCTTGCCCTCGGCATGTGCGATCGGCAGCGCCAGCCGCGCATCCTTCGGCAGGAACACGCACCGGTCGGTGCCGCACCGCAGATGTACCCATCGCGTCTCGAAGCGGGCGGTGTTGTTGTTGGTCAGCGTGACGCGCTGGCTCGCGTTGTCGAGGCCGGGCAGCAGACCCGCGCCGACCAGCACCTGAAAGCCGTTGCAGATTCCGAGCACGGGACGGCCCCGGGCCACGAATGCGCGCAGCGCGTCGGCCAGATGGTGAATCAACTGGTTGGCGAAAATCTTGCCCGCGGCCACGTCGTCGCCGTAGCTGAAGCCGCCTGGGATCGTGAGGGCGTCGTACCGGTCCAGCATCGTGGGCGACTCGATCACCCGCTGGATGTGCACACGCTGCGTCTCGGCGCCGGCCAGTTCCCAGGCGTGCGCGGTCTCTTCGTCGCAGTTGATGCCGGCCGTTCGCAAGATGATGACTCGTTTCGTCATGGCAGTCCCTGATACGGCCACGCGTCAGGCCGCAGTGTATTCCTTTAGCAAGAGAGGGGGTCAGGCACCTTTTTGCCTTAATCCTCCGCCGGCTGGTCCGCGTCGTCCTCGTTCCCAAACGGCCACTGGCGGTCCGCGGCAGCGCCCGGGCAAGATGGAGCCAGACCCCTTACCATCGTAAGGGCCTCCGCCACGCTTCGCGCAATTCCTTGATGGCGATCGACCCGCTGCAGGCGCCCGCGAACGAAAACGTCTCGGGCGCTGAACCGCTGCCGCGGCCGATTTCGCCGACGACGAACCGGCTCTGGGGCGTCATGCCGCCTGCGGTCTGGAGCACATAGCCCGACGCCCACGGCGCGAACGGGTCGGTCAGCAACGACTTGGAGCCCGTCTGCAACTGCACATTGCACGCGCCGCCGATGGCCATCTCGGCCAGCGCTACGGCGACGCCTTCCTCGCCGACGTCGTGCGCGGCCAGCACGTCGCCGGACCGAATCAGTCGATACACATCGCGATGCAGTTCCGCGGCGTCGGCCAACGAATAGGCGACGCCGTCGCGCGTCTCAACGCCGAGCAGCCAGAACCGCGTTTCGCCGGCCTTCGCGTCCGACGTCGCGCACTGGTCCGTGTCGTCGATGATGCTGATTGCGCTGATCAGCAGCGTCTCGGGAATCCGCAGCCGGTTGTTGACCAGCCGGATCGCACGGGCCTCCAGATACGGCCGCAGGCGTTCGGCATCGCGCGGATCGAGCGAGAACTCGTTGTTGAGCGAGTCCTTGCCGGAGATGAACGGCACGCGGTAGGTCTTCGCCGCATCGTAGCAGCCTTGGCAAGCCCGGACGAGCGCCCCGAATACCGCCGCATCCTCGCAATTGCCCCAGCAGAAGTTGTCCAGGATCGCCGTCTGGGCCGGATCACCGCCGACGCAGACGACGTTGCGGATCGCTTCGTCAATGCCGGTTGCGGCCATCCAGTATGGATCGATGTCAGCCAGGTGCGGCGCGAGCCCGCACCCGATCGCGATCCCGCGAGTGCTGTCGAGCCGCGGACGGATGACCGCCGCGTCCGACGGCCCGTGGTGTGGGCCGACGAGCGGCTTGACCACGCTGCCGCCCTGCACCTCATGATCGTATTGCCGGATGATCCATTCCTTGCTCGCCGTGTTCAGCTCGGCCAGCCGAGCTTTCAGCCGCGCGACACAGTCGCCGTCTGACTTCGGTTTGGCCGCCGGTTTCGCGGGCGCATGCCACGTGGCGGTCTTGCGCGTGCGCGGCACGCCGTTGTGCAGGAAATCCATCGGGATATCGCCGACGAGCGTACCTTCGTACCGCAGCACGAGGCGGCCGGTGTCCGTGAACGTGCCGATGACCGTTGCCTCGACATCCTCGGCTTCGCACAGCGCCTTGAGCGTCGGCCAGTTGGCCGGCGGGACGGAGAACGTCATCCGCTCCTGCGCTTCGCTGATCCAGATCTCGTCGTAGCGCAGGCCGGCATATTTGAGTGGCACCTTCTCGAGATCGACCGTCGCGCCGATTTCGGCGCCCATCTCGCCAACCGCGCTCGAAAGCCCGCCCGCGCCGCAGTCGGTCACCGCCGTGTAGAGGCAGCCGCTCGCGTGATCGCGCGCCTGGAGCTGGACGTCGAGGACCTTCTTCTCGGTGATGGCATTGCCGATCTGCACCGCGTGCGAGAACTCATCGGCGTGCGAGTCGGTCAGCTCCGCGGACGAGAAGGTCGCGCCGTGGATGCCGTCGCGGCCGGTGCGCCCGCCGGCGACAACCACGAGGTCGCCGGGGTTGGCCCTCTTGGCGATGCAGTCACGCGGCATTAGGCCGATACAGCCGCAAAAGACGAGCGGGTTGCCCATGTAGCGCGGGTCGAAGATGACCGTGCCGTTGAGCGTCGGGATGCCCATCCGGTTGCCGTAATCGCGGACG
>JAFGKA010000346.1 GCA_016928855.1 Phycisphaerae bacterium | reverse complement strand
GCCAGCGTAAACTCTTCCGCGGGCAGCGAGCCTGACTGGCACAACGCCAGGAACGCCGCCATCCGCTGCTTGACGGCATCGGTAATAGCGATCGATTCCGCACCGAGCGCCTTCGTCAGGTCGCCCTCGGTCACGCCCGAGTAGTCTTCATCCGGCAACGGCCGGATAAAGGCACGCATGCGCTTGGTGTCGGTTTGCACCTTGAGAGCGCGTTCGAGTGTCTGCGTGCTCATGCGTTACCTTGCCTTTCCCCTTCGGCGAGAGGCCTGAGCGGCGCGGAACGGCGGGATCCGGCCTAGGTGACCGCCGCCGCCGCGGCCTTGCTCATCGTTTGCTCGATCTTCTCCGCGAGTGTTTCCGCGGTGAACGGCTTGACCACATAGTTGTTGACCCCGGCCTTGATCGCCTCGATCACGCGGGACTTCTCGGCTTCGGTCGTCACCATGACCAGCGGCAGCGCCGTATCGTTCTCACGAATCTTCCGGACCAGCGTAATGCCATCCATGTTCGGCATGTTCCAGTCGACGAGCACGAGGTCAGGACGATCCTGCCCCAGCTTGGCGAGGGCCTCCACGCCATCGGCCGCCTCGGCCACGTCCGTGTGGCCCAGTTGAGCCAGAACATTCTTCTGAATGTTTCGAATGGTCCGCGAATCATCAACCAACAGTATTTTCATCGAATCCACTCCTGCCCCGCTACTCCGCCGCGGCGACCACTGGGACCCGCGCCATACCGGTCTGGCACTTCTCGACGATCATCGCCACTTCCACCTGAAACATACCGAGCCCGGTTTCGCAGGGTATGATCAGACGCGGGCATAACCGCGACTGGGACACGACATGCTCCTTCCCCACGATCACGCTCGGCAGCGAAATGGAGACGCTCATCCCGGCGAAGTCCTTCTTCGCGTTGCCAGCGATCATGTTCGCCAGCTCGCCCACCGCATCCGCAAAATCCGGATGCGCCTCGTCAATATCGATACCCGCGAAAGCCGACGCCGCCTTGCAGGCCACTTCCTTGGGGAAGCTCAGTACCACACACCCGCTCGCGTCTCCGGAGAAACCAATCACACCGGACACGTCGGCGGTGGCCGCCGATTCGTTATGCACGTACGGCTTGCCCACCGTGACCTCGGTGTTGACCATTGTTCGGAAAACAGCCTTGATCGACGAGATGAACGGGTTGATGAAACGTACGTCCATGCCAAGCCTCCTGTAGCAACCCTGTCCCCCCCGTGGCCTGCCGATGGCGTCACCGCGTGCGCGCGGCTCGCCGTCTTCCAGCATATCGGCCAGGAACACTGGCGCAGTGAGTTCCGGCTCGCGAATTCAGCCGAGCGTGGCTTATCGGGCGAGGGTGGCGCGCGGACAACTCGTACGGCGCGCGACCGCCCGATAACGCCGGCACCAAGGGATACGGATTATCTGAGTTCGACGCTCCAGTACGCGTGATCGAGGAATTGCTGCCAGCAGCGGTATTTGCTGCTACCGAGCTTGAGACTGAGGACCGGCGAACGACGCGGCTTCGTGGGCACCCCGATGAGTTTCATGTGCGCCTCGCTCGGTGTGCGGCCGCCTTTCTTCACGTTGCAGGACAGACAGGCACAGACCACATTCTCCCACGTCAGGGGACCCCCCTGCGAACGCGGCACGATGTGATCGATGCTGAGTTCATTCGTGGGATACTTCTTCCCGCAGTACTGACATCGGTTGCCGTCGCGCGCGTAGATATTGCGCCGATTGAACTTGACATCCTGGCGGGGCAGCCGGTCATACACGCGCAACCGGATGATCCGGGGCACGGCGACGGAGAATCGGACCGTGCGAATCCAATCATGCTGATCCGGTTCAAACTGATGCTTGAATTCGCTGACTTCCAGCCAACTGTCGAAGTCGTAGGACAGATACTGTCCGTCCTCGATATGCACGACCTCCGCAAGCTGGCGAACCAGCATCGAGAAGGCCCGCTTCACGTTCACGACCCGAATGGCCATGTAGTGGCGATTCAGGACGAGGACGCTACAGGCGAGCGCCGACTCGTGGCGGCCGAACGGATTGGCGTAGGCTGCGACAGGGAAGATCATGCCCTCCTGTGCGTCATATCCCAGCAAAACGTCGACTCCACTACCATTATACCCCGAAACGCGCACCACCCGCAACCGGCGATTTCCGCCCGATAAACATGCGGTCGTCGTGCCCGGGACGGCGTCGCAAATGGACAAACGCAGCGCCGACGGCTATACAGGGCACGCCCATGACGGCCGAACGAAAGGATCCCTCGAAACTGCTCGATGGCCTCACCGCCCCCCAGCGCGAGGCGGTCACCCACGGCGATGCGCCGTTGCTGGTGCTGGCCGGCCCGGGCAGTGGCAAAACCCGGGTGATCACCCACCGGGCCGCCTGGCTGGCCAGGACCGTCACCGAGCCCCGCCATGTGCTCGCGATCACGTTCACCAACAAGGCCGCCGAAGAGATGGCCCAGCGGATCGCCGCGCTTGACGTCGGGGCGGAGATGACTGTCTGCACGTTCCATTCGTTTTGTGCCCGCCTGCTCCGGCGCTTCGCCGATCGGGCCGGGATTACCGCGTCGTTCTCGATCTTCGACCAGGCGGACCGCGTCGCGGCCATCAAAGACGCCTTGAAACGCGCCGATTTCGCCGAGGCCAATTTCCCGCCGGCCCGCATCGAGGCCCGCATCAGCCGGCTGAAGAACGCCATGCGAAGTCCAGCCGACGCCCAGCGGGACGGCGGCGGTTACGAGCAGGAGATCATCGCGCAAGTCTATGCGGCCTATGAAGAGGTGCTCGCGGCGCAAAACGCGCTCGACTTCGACGACCTGCTGCTGCGGGCCGCCCGCCTGCTTGGGGAGGATGCCGAACTGCGGGCGAAGCTCGAAGATCAATACCGCTATGTGCTGGTGGACGAGTACCAGGACACGAACCACGCCCAGTACCTGATCGCGCGTGGGTTGGCCCTTCAGCACCACCGCCTGTGCGTCACCGGCGACCCCGACCAGAGCATCTACGGCTGGCGCGGCGCCAACCTGAACAACATCCTCGAGTTCGAAGAGGACTTCCCCGACGCCAAGGTCGTCCGGCTGGAGCAGAACTACCGCTCGACGAAACACATCCTCGCCGCCGCCGACCGGGTGATCCGCCGCAACCGGGATCGCAAGAAGAAGACGCTCTGGACGGAGAACCCCGAGGGGGCGCCGGTCCGCGTGGTGGAATGCGAGGACGCCGAAGCGGAGGCGGGCTTCATCGCCGAGCAGATTACCGAGGCCGTCGCCAGCGGCGCCGCGCTGAAGGAAATCGCCATCTTCTACCGCATCAACGCACTCACCCGGCTGCTCGAAGGCGCGCTGCGCCAGAACGGCATTCCCTACCGCATCATCCGCGGTGTCGAGTTCTACCGCCGCAAGGAGATCAAGGATCTTGTCGCCTATCTGCGTGTGCTGATCAACCCGGACGATGAAACCGCATTGCTCCGGATCATCAACACGCCGGCCCGCGGCATCGGCCAGACGACGGTCGAGCGGCT
>JAFGKA010000048.1 GCA_016928855.1 Phycisphaerae bacterium | reverse complement strand
GGCCGCGGTGGCTTCGGCGAGGTGTATTACGCGCTGAGCGACGGCGGCAAGGAAGTCGCGCTGAAGTATCTGCGCGACAATCCGCAGATCGAGCTGCGTGGCGTCGAGCACTGCATGAATCTCAAGAGCCCGTACCTGGTGACGGTCTACGACGTGCGTCAGAACGCGCAGGGCGAATACTTCATCGTGATGGAGTACATCGCCGGCCCGTCGCTGCGGGATCTGCTGGTGGCTGAGGACAAGGGGCTCGGCGTGCAGAAGGCGGCGTTTTTCCTGCGGGAGATCGGCAAGGGGCTTGGCTATCTGCACGATCGGGGGATCGTGCACCGGGACCTCAAGCCCGGCAACATCTTCTACGAAGACGGCTACGTCAAGATCGGCGACTACGGTCTGAGCAAGTGCATCTCAGTCTCGCGGCACAGCGCGCAGACAACGAGTGTGGGCACGGTGCACTACATGGCGCCGGAGGTGGGGACGGGCAACTACCATCGCGGTATCGATATCTATGCGCTGGGTGTGATCCTGTACGAAATGCTGCTGGGGCGAGTGCCGTTCGAGGGCTCGTCGATGGGCGAGGTGCTGATGAAGCACCTGATGGCCCAGCCCGAGGTGGCCGAGCTGCCGGCGCCGTTTGGCGAGGTGATCACGAAGGCCTTGGCGAAGGAGCCGGCTGATCGCTACCAGAGCGTCGATGAGATGACGTCGGCGGTGTTCGGTGCGGAGGACATCCGCAACAGCGTGGCGAGGTTCGAGCCGACAAGCGTATCGATGGCAGCGGCACGGGTGGTGCCACAGCGCGTGGCCGCCGGGGTCGGCGGCAGCTCGCGCGAGATTCCCGCGCCGCCGGTCATCGGGTCGCCGCGCGCGTGGGAGGGCAGTTCGGCCGTGCCCGCGTTCGGTGGCCAGTACCCCGGCCTTGGTGCGGGACGGGGCGGTCGGGGGCGACTGGGCGATCGTTTGCGGCGCGGGGTCGAGCGATTGCGGCCGCAGTTGATCGAACCGCCGGGCTCGCCGTTGCGATTCGCGCTACACGCGAACTGGCTCGAGCGGCTGTTGATGGCCGGGTTGGTCGCCGGGGCGTTGTCGGCCGGAATTGTGCTGCTGGACGGCGGCGTGCGCTCGATCGAGACGATGCTGCCGACGGTGTTGTTGCTCGTGCTGGCGATGGCGTCGGCGGCGATGATCGGCGGGGCCTTGGCGCAGCGGCTACGGACGGCGTCGCACCAGCCGTTGATCCAGCGGTTGCTGGTGTTTGGGGTCGGGCTCGTACTGATCCTGTTGGCAGGAGCGGTGAGCGAGGAGTTGTTCCGGCCGAGCCCGTACCAGTGGCCGAACGTAATGGAAAACCTTCAGACGCCAGGGCTGCCGCAACCGACGAGGTCGCCGGCGTGGACCTCGTATGGCCGCATGTTGGATTCGGTGGCACCGGCACTGATTCTCGTCATGGCTCTGGTGGACTGGACGCGCCGCGTGCGTCGCGCCAGCGAGAGCCGGATCGAGCTGGGTGACGCGATCACGGCGGGGATCACCGCCGCCGTGGTGTGTCTGTTCTTCGAGGGTTCGTACATGTTGCTGGCCGGCGGCATTGCGGCGACGGCCTCGCTGACCGTCGGCGCCGGTACGTGCTTCCGGCTGGTCGATCATTCGCGGACGCCGTCACCTCCACCGCGTGCAGGCGGGCAGGGTGCTTCGCCGCCACCGTTTGCGCCGACGGCGCGGATCGCCGATGAACGGACGCCGACCCGGCTCGCCCAACATCCCATGCCATCGCCAGACTTCGCGCCGGGGGCGCCGCCACGCCCGCCTGCTCGGCGTTCGGGCATGCAGCGGGCGATCTGGGGTGTGGTTGCGGCGATTCTGTTGTCCGGGGCGTTGCTGTGCTTCGCGGCGCTCGGTGTCACGCACATGCATCGGGACGACACGATGGTCACGTTTGCCGTGGCGCTCTCGCTGCTCTCGCTCGAGGTCTTTGCCCTCAGCCGCACGACGAGGTTTCGGCGGGCGACGTTCTATCGCGAGACGGTGCGGCCCCTGTTGATCTCGGTTGCATTGGGTGTGGCAGCGGTGGCGTTCAGCGTGCTGCTCGTGCAGCCGTTGCGCGGCGACGAGTTTGCGATCACCGTCTCAGGGCTTATCGGCGGGCTCGCCCTGGCGGGAATGTGCGCGTTGTTTATCGGCCGCGATCCATCAGCGCCTGACATCCGGGCCAAGGGCGATCGAATCGCGTGGGCATTGGTTTCCGGCGTGTTGGTGGCGGCGTGTGTGGCACTGTTCGCGTGTTGTCAGAACGGTAGCATTCATCCGGAAGAGGCGGCGATGGCCACGGGCGGCGCGCTGGCATGCCTGGCAGGGCTGGCATTTACGCTGAGCAAGGTTACGCCGTTTCGGCGGCGCGGGTCTTATCGTGAGACGCTGCGCCCTCTGTTGATTTCCCTCTGTCTGGTCAGTTGTGCGCTGTCCGTCGGATGGATCACGCAAACGCAGTTGCGCGAAGACGAAGCCATGGTGGCGATGGGATTTCTGATCGTGCCGGCCGTATTTGCGTTGTTCTTCCTGATTGTGCGCGGCTCGCGCGTGGTTGAAGAGCCCTCGCGGCGACCGATCCTCGAGCGTCTGGTCGGTCGCGAGGTGTCGGCGGTCGAGCTGCTCGGCTGGACTCTGGGCTTGATCATCGCGGCGTCGATGTTGCTGGCGATTTTGGGGGGTTTGATGCGGGGCGTCCGCGTCGGACAATAGGGACGGTGTGATGAATATTGCGATACTCGGGCTTCCGTTGCTGCTCCTGCTGATTGCCGCAATCGTCGGCGCAGGCTACCTGATCGTGCGGCGGCCGAAGATTGGTTTGCTGCTGGTCGGCGTCGGCGCGGCCGTGCTGGCGCTGCTGTTTCTCGGCGTTCGCCAACGTCAGGTCGCAGTCGTGGAGTCGCACCGCAGTCACGTGGTGGAAGAGCAGGCTCTCATACAGGCGCAGGCCGGAATGGCGCGATGGCGGATGGCGATCGATCAGTCGGCCCCGGTCGCGCGCTACGCCTGTCGCGAGCTGGCGTGCCGGGCGCTGGCACGACAGATTGTGGAGCAGATCCAGGAACTCGGGCTCGCACCGGCCGAAGGGATGCCGCCGCTCGAACTGGCCGTCGAAATGGTCGACCCGCTCCTGCAGCCTGCCCGCCACCATGTCGCCGTGGTGTTGCGCTCGGTGATTGCGCAGCGATGGCCGGCAGACGCGAAGCCTGTGCGAATCCGGTGGATGGCGGATGCGATGCCGCGCGCGGTGCCGACCACGCAGGAGGCCAACCGTGCCGTGCTGCGGTGGTCGGAGACGAATGATGGGCCGGAGAAACGTGTGGTCGCGGTGCTGGAAGCGGGTTCGACCAGGGCGAGTTTGAGCGCACTGCACGCGGACAAGTCATGGGTGCTTGACGAGTTGCCGCAGTCACGGGATGCGAACCTCGTTGTCGTGGGGCGAAGCGGTCTTGTGCCGTGGCAGGACGAGGCGCGGGATGCCGCCTTAGCGGACGCCCAACGGCAGATCGGGGCATTGGCCAGCGCGGGCAACCGTGATCCAGTCGCGATGAGCGTCGGCGATCCCGACGTGATCGATGAGTGTGTCCAGGAGGTCGCCGAGCAGGATGGCACGCAGTACATGGCGGCGGTTCTCGTGCGCGCCGTGACGCAAGGATCGCCGGCGGACGCGGACGTCTCTTCGCGGGCGGTCCTGCCGAAGGGCTATGTGCGGTCGGATGTGGCTCGGATCGTTCTGACAGTCGCGGCGTTGTTCGCGATGGTCGCCCTGGCGTACCTGTTCCTGGACGCCGGGACGAAAGGATACTATACATGGCCGCTGCGGGTCGGCGCAGCGTTGGCGTTCGCCGTGCTGTGCGTCATTGTGATGAAGGCCTTCGGTCGGTGATGCGGCCGGCGGCGCGAGTGAGTGCCGTGTTCTGTGCGTGACGTTCGCTGATCCCGTGGGTGCCACTGGTCCCGACGTTACGTCGGGACCCACCAGTGTTCGCCTGCATAAGGGAGCTGGGCACATCGGACAGAATGCGGACCAATTCCTGGTCGAGCAGATCCGCGCCGGCGATGAGGAGGCGTGGCGCCAGTTGATTGCGCGCTACGAGGGGCGGCTGCGGGCGTTCGCCCGTTCGCGCCTGCCCAGTGCGGCCGACGCCGACGACGCCGTCCAAGAAGCGTTTCTCGGCTTCGTCCAGAGCCTGCCGCATTTCGACATGTCTCGGTCGCTCGAGACGTACCTGTTTGCGATTGTGCGGTACAAGATCGGCGACGTATGTCGTCGTAAGCGGATGCCGACACCGGCGGATTTCAGCGCTGGTGAGGACGACGAGTGGGCTGACTTCGGCGATCGGCCCGGACCGGTCGAGACACCCAGTGGCGTTTTGCGGCAGAAGGAGTCGCTCGAGCAGCAGCGCGAGCTGATCGCCGACGGGCTCAAGCAGCTTGTCCGAGATTACGCCGAGAAGAACAAGTTTCGCGATTTGCAGGTAGTCGAATTGTCATTCTACGTCGGGCGGCGGAACAAGGAGATCGCCGAACAGCTCGAGGTCGACGAGAAGCATGTCGCGGGGGTGAAGTTTCGCGCGATCGCACGGCTGCGGGAGCTGATCGGGGCCCGGTCGGAAGAAGCCGCGGTCGAAGAGCTGACCGACGAGGCGGGTGTGGCCGACATCTGGCGCGAGCGTCGCATCTCGTGCTTGAAGCGGAGCACGCTGGGGGCCTACCTGATCGGCGTGCTCGACGCGCCCTGGTTCAGCTATACCCACTTCCATCTGGAAGTCATTGGCTGCCCGATCTGTGCGGCCAACCTCGCGGACCTCGAAGCGGAAACGCACGCGCAGCCGGACCGACAGAGTCGCCAGGAGCATCTCTTCGTTTCCAGCGTCGGTTTTCTGCGTACGGCGCACGGGTCCAGTCCATAGGCTCGCAGCAGGGGGCAGGCATCAGGGCAATCGTACCTCAATCGGAATTTCCGTTTCGGACGGAAATCATGGGCCTGCCACTGCTCTCGAGTTTGCTGTTACCCACGTGTGTGCTATCTGTTCAGTGGTTGCACAGGGCGGCGCGCCGGCCCCCGGCAGAAGGGGTTTCCCGGCGGGCCAGGGGCTGCTGGGAAGGGATGGACCGCTTGGGCACACCGAAACGCGCGGCATGGCGCAGCCTTTGGAGTGCGGCGGCGCGACGCCGCTTTAGTTGGCGGCGGAGCCGCCTCTGTCGGCGACGTCACGAGGCGCTGCTGCGTCGCGCGAGCATGCACGACGTATACACCACAAGCACCTTGCGCCGGCCAAGGAAAAGCGGCGTCGCGCCGCCGCACTCCAAAGGGCTGCCGCCTACTTCGTTACCGCCAGTGGCACCCGCCGGTTCACCGAAAGTCACCAACCGAAAACGGCACTAGGCCCCCGGCGCGGGGTATGCGGAAGCCGCTTGCTCGCGTTGGTGCACCTGCTGGGGCTTGCTGGTATGCTGACGGCATGCAGTGGCCGCTGTTGACTGTCAAGGCGATCGTCGAAGGCCTGCGCACGGAGCGCATCGGCCGCGTGGTCGAGGTACTCGACGAGGCGCCGAGCACGAACGACGTCGCGTTGGCGGCCGCCGAGCGGTCCGTGGCGTCGGCGGACGGGCTCGCGGTGTTCGCGGAGTATCAGACGGCCGGCCGCGGGCGGCAGGGTCGGACGTGGCACGCGCCGCGGGGCGCGAGCCTGCTGTGCAGCGTCGTGCTCCTTGGGCCGGACGAGATGGCACAGGCCGGGCTCCTGACGCTGGTGGCCGGCGTGGCGGCCTGCGATGCGGTCCGTGAGACGAGCGGCATCTGGCCGATGCTGCGATGGCCGAACGATCTGTACGTCGGTAGCCGCAAGCTCGGCGGCATTCTGGTCGAATCGCGTCCGATTGCCAGCGGGCAGAGGGCGTGGGTCATCGGCGCCGGCATCAACTGCTACCAGCACGCCAACCATTTCCCGCCCGAGATCCGCGATCAGGCCACATCGCTCGAGATCGAAAGCATCGAGCCGATCAACCGAACCGCCCTGGCTCGACAGTGCCTCAGCCAACTGGATATGTGGCTCAAGCCGGGAACCGATCTGGTCGCCGACCGGCTGCGCAGCGCGTGGCTCGACCGGGCCGAGTCGCTGGGGCGGCCCGTGCGGCTTCGGTACGAAGGCCGCGTATTCGAGGGGCGGACCGTCGATGTTGATCCACAGGCGGGGCTGCTCGTGCAGCTCAATGAGGGGGCCCGCCGGTGGTTTGATGCGGCCCGTTCACAAATCGTATAGAATGGTGGTCGACACGACTGGATCAAGGATGGGCAAGCCCCATGGCCAGGGCGGTGCGAATGGGTGCAGGGACGCCGAGGACAACCGTATCGCGGCCGCGCCGCGCCGCGGGTGCCCTGCTCTGGGGTGTCCGTGCCAATGCGTTTCTACTGGGCTTCGGCCTTTCACTGGGCGTTCTGGGATACGCCCGCGTCTTTCAATCAATCTTCGAGCCGGCACGTCTGGTGGTGTTTCTGGTGCTGGCGACCGCGCTGGCGAGTGCCGCGGCCGCGCCATGGGGGGCGCGGCGAATCGCGATGGTGATTGTCCGCGCACGGCGTGGGCCGGAAGTCTTCGCGCTGGATGCGCATAGCGCTGCTGACGAGTTGTCCTGGATCCTGCAGTCCGTGCTCGGTGTCAGTTTGGCGGTGTTGATGCTCGCCGGGCTGGCGGTGGTTGCCGGCGTGCGGCAGGTGTGGGCCGTGGCGTCGGTCCGGTTTTTCTGGACGCCGGTGACGGAGGGGCTCTGCCTGGGATTGATGATCTTCGCGACGCTCGGACTCGTCGGCTTCGTGGCCGGGCTGCAGTTGGTCGGGCTGTATTCGGCAGTGTCCAGGAGCCGGTCGGCGGTCGGGGGCCTGGCGGGCGCCGAGACGGGCGGCATTGACGAACGGGGGATTCCGGGTGTTGCCGCCAGCCTGCTCACGGGGATCGCTGCCGCGGTCGCGGTGTACGGGGCGCGAGGGCTTACGTCGTTGTCGGCGGAACAGTGGATTCTGTTGGGGGCGGTGCCGCTGTTTACCGTTTCGGTATTGTCGGCGTCCATCACGCGACACTTTGAGGCGGCCCGCGGATGTGGGGGCTCACGCTGTGGTACCGCGGGCGAAGCGGGCCCCGTCTGCTCCGGTGGTCGTAATCCCGTCGAGCTGATCCTGGCGTCGATTCTCGCCTGGGGTGTGAGTGTCGGTTTGTGCTTGAGCGCGTGGTCGGCGCACGGTTCGGCGGCGTTCACTTCGATCGGCGTTCATCCGTTGGCCTGGGCGATGGGGGCCATGGCGACGGGGGCGTGGCTGGCGGGTTGGCCGGCTAGCCGTTGCCGGAAGTATTCGATGGGCGGCAGTGGCGTGGCGTTGTGGCTGGCGGGCACCGTGGTTCTGGTGGCGGTTGCCGTGACAGGTGCGGTGCCTGAAATTTGGCATGATAGCTGGCTGTTGGTGACCGGCGCGTGTCTTGGGCACGCGCTGCCCTACGCCCGGCGGGCGCTGGCCGTCCATTCAGTCACGGAGCGTCAGGGATCGGCCCGTTGGATGGCCGCGGCGCTGTGCGGTGTTCTGGTGGGGGCCGGGGCGTATCAGTGGGGCGCGGACGGACCCGGTTGGGACACGGCGGCCGCGTCGGCGGCCTGCCTGCTTCTGCTGATTTTCGGCGGCTTGCTGCAAATCCACGAGCAGGAGGGTGTTCGTCGCGTCCGCCAGCGTCGCCTGGGTCTGGTGTTCACCTCGCTTGGCTTGGCGGTGATGGCGCTGCCGGCCGGCGCGCGCCGTGCGGCGATGGTCGTGGGCAAGCCGGACCACACGGCCGTCCATTCACCTTCTTATCGGGCGTCATCCGAGCCGCCGGACATCGTCCCGGCAGTCGATTCCGGGCCGTTGGTCGCGAAGACGGAATGAGGGCTCCATACTGGCCGGCAAAACGTTGATTCCGTCAGGCTTAAGTGCGGGCCATCGCGGTCCGATAGTCCACGTATAGGTTTGGCTCGATCCTGTTGAGTCGGTTGCCCCACGGCGCCCTGGTTGCGAGGGCGCCGGGAGAGAATCCATGTCAGGTTCACCACGAATCCGCGCGGGTTTCACGCTGGTTGAGGTGCTTATCGTCGCGCTGGTATTGATCGCCCTGGCGATGGTGGTGGTGCCGCAGTTCAGCTCTGCCGCGACGGATGTGCGATACGGCAAGCTGACCGCTCGCCTGTCGGCGGCGCGGAATGCGCTGGAACTCTACAGACTCGAACACGGCCGGACGTACCCGGCAGTGGAAACCTTCGTCGAGCAGATGACAGTAGCCACGGAGGCGGACGGAACGGTCGTGCCCTTTGAAGGCGCGTTCGGGCCTTACCTGGATTCCATTCCGGTCAATCCCTACACGGGGACCAACACGGTCAGCGACGGGGCGGCCGGGACCAGTGCCTGGTACTTCAACCCCGCGACCGGCGAATTCCGCGCGAATGACTGCGAGGCGCATCGGGCGTTCTGACGCGTTGCCTGCGGCGCAATGCTCCCTCGTGCCACGAGGCACTGTGTGGTGCCGGGCTTTGCCATATCGCTGGTTCGCCCAGCCTGCTGGACAATCTTCCCTCTGTCGCGAGAACCGAGCCTGGAGCCTTACGCCTCCGGCGCGGTCGTGGCGGATCCGGGCGCGGCGCTGCCAGCGTCGCGTGCGCCGCCGGCTTCAGGGGCACCGCCGCCTTCAGGGGCCATTCCGTTTCGGTTCGAGGACCGTCGGCGTCGTCGCTTGCGCGGGCGTCTCGAACGGCCGCCGCCCTCCATGGTGGTAGCGGCTGTCGGGGGTGTCGCCGTGGCTGCCGAGTGCGCGGCGGGCGATGATGGCGTGTGCCGCGGCGTGTTCGGCGGTGTGTTCGGCGGCGTCGGGCCGAGCTCCACGAGCCGATCACGCGCATCGCGGTACTCGATGCGGAGTTCGTCCAGCGCCAGGTCGGCATTGCCTCGGATGGTGATCTTCTTCTCCGACTTCGCTTCCAGGCGCGAGATCCCGGTTCGCATGTGATTCAGCACGTGGAACGCGACGCTCGGGTGCATCTGCGCGGTGACGCCGGC
>JAFGKA010000345.1 GCA_016928855.1 Phycisphaerae bacterium | reverse complement strand
TGTCCTGGAAACGATCATGTCTTTCGTCCTCCTGGTTGTAAGAAGTGCGCTTTCAGGGATTACTCCCCGCGTTCAGCAGGCGCCGCACGCTAGCTGCCGCCTGCCGATTCTCCTCCTCGGACGCAACCGTCCGGGCATACCAAAAAAAAGCGCGAGGGAGAAGTGGCTCTCTCTCGCGATTGAGACTGCGTTGCCCACGTGCCCCGACTGAATGGAGCTGGCCTTCCCGAGACCGCTGCCCCACGTCAACCGAGCATCGGCCTCCAGTATACCAGCGCCCCCCCCCCTTGCGCCAACCTCGATTCCGGGAATTCCGAGAATCCACCCCTTTTTTCGCCGCATAAGTCCCACTCTTCGCCCGCCACCGGCAGTGGCCGCGAGTGCCTGACCATCCCGCGCAACGACCCATGGTCCGGCCGCATCCCCTCTCCATGTCGCACGATAATCGTTCCCAAGAACTTGTATTATAGGACGTTGCGCTGGCGCGCTTGGCGAGTTACACGCACATCGGTTTGCCGGCCGGGCTGTTTGGCCCGGGCCCTTCGCGGCGTGCCGCATGACCGTTCACGCGCACCATGCTCGTTTGCGATTGAGATCGCCATTCAGAACGTCGAGCGTGGTATTCACATCGCTCACGACCTGGAAGTCGAACATCCCGACGCAAATGAAGTCGGCACCGTTCTCGAACGCCCACCGGAAACCATCCTCAGGTGGGATCGCGCCGGCGGCCAGCACTTTGAATCCCATGACCGGCACGGTCGTCCGGTTGACGAATTCCACAGTCCGATCGGGGAAGAGGCAGAAGATATTGTCATGGAACCGGCTGTGATCCAGATGCCTTGGACCGTCGACTTCAAACGCAATCCGATTCTCTCGCGGATGCGCCGACCAGTACTGGTCATGGTGCAGGGTCTGCATGTAGTAGTCTGGAATGATGCCCTCTTGCTCGCAGCGGATCAACGCATCGACCGTATGCGCGCCCAGCCCGGCTACGATGCCCTGGCCTCGAATGTTGTCCATCATCGCGGCGATCACGTCGATCTTGTTGTCACGTACAAGCCAGTCGCACCAGTTGCCCTGAACCTGCAGGATGTCCGATCCGTGGTCGATGGCCATCTTGATCTGTTCGAAATAGTCGCCGGTCATCATGTTGGGCGCGACCTGCGAGATCACCTTGATTCTGCTACCGCTCATCTTCTTGTACTTGGCCATCAGTGCGTTGGAGGAGGCCGCGATATTGATCGCATTGATCCCCGCGTTTTCGGCCAGCATGAGGGTCTCAAATATCTTCTTCTCCGTGTTGTAGGCCATCGATAACGGAGACACATAGATCAAGTCGCGCGAATGCGTCCACCCCCCGATCAGGTTCCCCCCGAGCACCAATCGACTGATCGCATGAGGACCGATGACACCTTTGGGCAACTCACCCTTCATCGCCCCCAACGCCACGGGATTCACCTGGAGCGTGGCACCCGAGAGCCCATCGAACGCCAGGCGGCGCTTCCTGCGGAAGACCCCCAAGCCCAGCGCGCCCAGCACCGGCAGGCTGAACAGGTTCTTGACCACCTCGCGCCGCGTCTGGCCGGCCGAGCATGCCAGCGGTGCCGTGGTATCCCCCGATTCGACAGGCTTGGCTGAACGCAAACGACGCAGCGCGTCGATGCCATAGCCCCTCTCCCTGCTGAACACGAAGAACAGCATGACGAGCGCCTCAACGAAGTTCGTATCGACGATGTACCACTGCCCGGCCGATGGCGAAAACAGCGATCGGCCAAAGGGCGGATACGCAAAATAATAGAGCCCCAACAGCAAGGCCCCGGCCGTAGCCGCATACCGCACGTACAGTCCGACGAAGAGAGCAAGTCCAATCAGGATCAAGCCATAAATGTTGAGCAGATTGACCACCCGAAGCACCGTGTCATCCGCAGCCAGCGCCCGATAGAACCCTGAGAGAAAGCCCGTCGTATTGGACAGGTAGCCATACGCCGACCACCCGGGGGCAAGCAGCTTGGCCAGTCCTTCGTAGAGCAGGTGCCAGCCAACGGCGGCCCGCAGCACGGTGATCGTGATCCTTGTCCCCGATGTCTTCTGTGTGATGTTCATGTTTCAGCGCCGGATCAAATATGTGGCCCGTGTCAGGCCGTACGGGCGCACACCCGTTCAGACCGGCCCGAAGCAGCGCGTTCATGCATGACAGGGTGCCAGAGCGGCCATGTGGGCGTCAAGCTGGACGCCACGCCCCGCTCAAATCCGGCCCACGACACCATATATCGGAAACCGAGCGTCGCCAATGACGAACGATGGCCACACTCTGTCCGGCGCGGCGCGGTAGTTGACGCACAAGCGGAATACGTGTGTCATGGGTGCGTACAGGGACGATCGATGTCACCCTTCGCACAGCACTCGGGCTGAAACAAAGGAGATGCCGATGTGTCGAAAGAACGCACTGCTTGCGATGCTCGTGGTCTCTGCGTTCTCCATGGGCCAGACCTGCACGCCCGACACGGACAGCGACGGCGTTGCCGATGCGAACGACGGCTGCCCGAATACGCCAATCTGCGCCATCGTGGACGCGCGCGGCTGCCCGAGTGACAGCGACGACGACGGTGTATACGACGGGTGCGATGAATGCCTGCAGACGCTGCCGGATACGATGGTCTACAGCAACGGCTGTGACGCTGAGGGGCCGGCCGGGGCGGTGCCTGCGCGTTGCATCGGACCGGACCCGCGAGCGAAAGAAATCGAGTATTCCCTGGTCAACCTGACGGATGCCACCTCCGGCACGATTCTCATCAAGGGCGTCGTGGACAATATTGGCCTGGCCGATTTCGCCTCGATGGCCGGCTCGCAGGCCGTTCAACTCTGGGAAGACGGCAACCTCGTAGCGTCTGAGCCGTTCGTCAATCTCGCTGTAGATGAGAGCATTACAGTCGAATACCAGCGATCCTGGAGCATCGACGGCGCCGAGTTTCAGCCGACACGCTACCAGTTGATCGTCACGTACGACCCGGACATCTACGACGACGGGATTCTGACCAACGACGACTGCCGCCAGGGCAATAATTCGCTCCTGCGCGGCACGTCCGGGATCAACAGTCTGTTCGAGTAAGCTCGACGCTGGGCGACCGCCCCCCCCAGCGGGTAACCGGTTTCCGGGCCATGGCGGCCGCTCGCCCGGAGAGGCCCCGCCCGAAGCGGCCTCTACCGGCCGGATACCCTTTCCGGCAATGCCGTGGTAGAATAAGCTCAACCTCGAAGTGGGCCACGCCCTCCGCTGCGAAACCGCAAGCGCACCGAGAAGAAACTGCGGCCAACCGCCGCCTGAGGTACCAAGAAGG
>JAFGKA010000344.1 GCA_016928855.1 Phycisphaerae bacterium | reverse complement strand
CGGCCTGAAGACGGGATTGGTGGGATTCCGGGTGAATTCCAGGCCATCATCGGACCACGCATGACAGATCGCATCCTTTTCGCGGTTGCCGTAGGTCTGATAGAAGAGGTGAACGCGTCCCTTGAGGACAATCGCCCCCGGAGCGCAGAACCCCTTCTTCTCGTTTTCGTGGGCGACCTTCAGCTCACCCTGCTTCTGCCAGACCACAAGATCGTCACTCGTCGCCACGCCGATCCGCCAGCCTTCGACGTCTTTGCCCGGCGGAACCGAGTAGTACAGAAAGTAGCGGTCCTTGAAACGGACCACCGCCGGGTCCTTCGCAAACGGGCGCCCGCGCGACACATCGGCAAACATCATCACGCCCTTCCGCACGAAGGCCTCGACATTGATCTCCACTTCGGCCATCGCTGTGGAACGGAAAACGACACTCACCAGCGTTGCACCGATCATTCGCACCATCTTCTGCACCATTGCACTCCCTCGTTTGCAGCCCGCAACCGGCCGCCGCTTACGGAATATAGCCCATGATAGAGCGAAGCGGAACCATGGGTTCACAGGTTACCCCCGTGCCCGAGAACCCCGGCAGAGGTGACAGAAGCACACAGACACAGGGTAGCGTACACAACAACATCTGTTGCGAAATCGCATCCTTCTGTCGCCCGTTTCACGGGCTTGAACAGGGAAAACAGACTGGCGCCTGTATACCCCGGGTTCCGCTGCGCTCCACCCGAGGCTCTATTCCGTGAAGCCGACAATGTCGGGCCCGCCTCGGTTGACCCACCCCCATACCTGTCCGTCATCGTCACCACCTCACAGCCAGCATGGTAGGGTCCGCGCTCGCGGACCATTTCATCTCTCTCCCGTCTTCGGCTCCATCAGACCTGAATTGTACGGCTTCGGGAAAAGCTGGCCAACGCAGCAGATTCAGATGAAGCAGAATCATCCCACGGACGCGCGCTTTACGCAGACGCCGCCTGAGGTAGACTACGGACTGTCGAATACGGGAGGCTTCGAATGAAACGAACCGCACTGCTGATATCGACCGCCCTCGTCCTGATGTCGCTGACGGCAATCCACGGAGCCGAGGTTCCGGTGCCGGCGGCGAAGCCGAATATCGTCGTCATTCTGGCTGACGATCTGGGCTATGGCGACGCGCATTGCTACAACCCGCAGCGAGGCAAGATTCCCACCCCGAACATTGACCGCTTCGCCGCTGAGGGTATGCGCTTCACGGACGGGCATTCTTCGTCGGGCGTATGCTCACCGTCTCGCTACACGCTGTTGACCGGCCGTTATCACTGGCGCACCCGTCTGCAGGCAGGGATCGTCGACGTGTTCGGCGAACCGCTCATTGCGCCGGATCGACTGACCGTGGCTGGCCTGTGCCGGAAACACGACTACCACACGGCGGCGATCGGCAAATGGCACCTCGGATGGGATTGGCCGATCCCGCAAGACCAACGTCCTCTCTTCCGGGTCGCCAAGAACGACGATGACGATGAGCAGCCGCCGACCGATGCCCATCTGGCCGCCTGGCGAGACGTGTTTTCGAAGCCGATCCCCGGCGGTCCGACCAGCCGCGGATTCGACAGCTACTTCGGCACCGACGTGCCGAACTGGCCGCCCTACTGTTTCATCGAAGACGACCGCACGGTCGGGATGCCGTCGACGTTTCTGCCGCGGGCATTGCTCACCAACCATCTCGCGAGCCTGCCCGGTCCCGCGCTGACAGGGTGGAAGCTCGAGCCGATTCTACCGACACTCGGTGATCGGGCGGCCGAGTTCATCGCGAGTCAGGCCAAGGCCGGTCAGCCATTCTTCCTGTACCTGCCGCTCACTTCGCCGCACACCCCGCTGGCGGTCACCGAGGAGTGGAAGGGCAAGAGCGGGCTGTGTCCGTATGCGGATTTCGTCATGGAGACGGATTCGGTCATCGGCCGTGTGCTCGAGGCTGTGGAGAAAAGCGGCACGGCGAACAATACGCTGGTCTTCCTCACCAGCGACAACGGCTGCTCGCCCCACATCGGGGTGAAGCTGATGGAGCAGAAAGGCCATTTCCCCAGCGGCCCATTGCGCGGCTACAAGGCCGACGCCTGGGAGGGTGGACACCGGGTTCCGTTCATCGTGCGCTGGCCCGGTGTCGTCCGGGCGGGAAGCGAGTGTGGACAACTGGTCCACCAAGCCGACGTGATTGCGACCATCGCGGCGGTCCTCGGCGACAACTTGCCGGCGAATGCCGGGGAGGACAGTCATAGCCTCCTGCCGCTGCTGCGGGGCGGCAGCACCCCCGTTCGTGAGTACGCGATCAGTTGCGCCGCGAGCGGAACGCCTGCCCTGCGCAAAGGGCCATGGAAACTCATTGCCGACGCCAACGGCGATGCGAAATTCGGCAAGGGCGAGCCTGTGCAGCCGGCGACCCCGACTCTTTTGTACAACCTGGCCGACGATCTGGGCGAGACCAGGAATCTTGCTACGGAGAAGCCCGAACGTGTTGCCGAAATGCAGCACCTGCTGGAGAAGCTGATCCGCGACGGCCGAAGCACGCCGGGCGAGCCCCAGAAGAACGACGTCAGAGTGCGCCGGTATCCCCGATCACCGGAATGAGCACAGGTCAGGAAGAATCCTGCCTGGCCATTGGCATCGATGAGGGCAATCTTTCGGTTCAGCGGACCGGAACACGGCCGGGTGGCTTCGTTCGCCGTTCCCGCCCACCTCACGGCCGCTCTTCACACGCGGATTCAACGTCCGGCAGCGTACCGGTCGACCGATCGTAACGCCCGAACTCCCGCGCCGTCTCGATCAGGGTGAACAGGTTCTCCACCGGCGTTTCCCGTGGGCACTGATCGCCGGTGGACAGGACGAAGCCTCCGTTCGCACCGGCGTCGCACATCGCCCGCAATGCGGCCCGGCGCACTTCGTCGGGACTGCCTCGCAACAGCAAATCCGTCGTATGCAGGTTGCCCATCAACGCGATTCGGTCACCCCAGAGCCGTTTTGCTTCGGCCAGGTCCACATCGCCCATCGGCGGCGGCTCCAGCGGATTGATCAGGTCCACGTCCGTCTGCTCGACCAGCATCTCCACAAGCCGCCGTGACTTGCCACACGAATGCAGCATCGTCAGCACGCCCGCCTCTCGCGCCATAGCCGAACACCGGCGCAGCGTCGGAATCGCATACCGTGCCGCCAACTCCGGCGATGCCAGCGTGATCGTGCCTGAGCCGCCGAAGAGCACATAGTCCGGCTTGACGGACAGGATCAGCTCCATCTCCCGGACGCAGCGTGCCAAGTCCAGTTCGTGCCACTCATCAAGCAGGTGCGGGCAATCGACCTGTGCGTAGGCCAGCGCCTCGATGCCCCGCTCGATAGACCCTTCCCAGGAATGAAAGCCCGGATAGCCGACGGTCAATCCGAACGCCTGTTGCCGTTCCTCGCAAGCCCGACGCATGGCCTCGACCTGTTTCTCATCGATGCCGACGGGGGGAGCCAACAACCGCTTGAACGTGCCGAAATCCCGCTCGATGCGCTTGATCGGCTTGCTCGTCGGCGTGGGTGGGTCGTATCGAAAGCAGGTCCATTCGGAGGTCAGCGTGCCTTCCGGCGTGCGGGTCGTCGTACGCCGCACCATCGCATCGCGGGCTTCGTCATAAACATCCTCGTGATCCTGTTCGATGCCCGTCTCATCACGCACCAGCGGCGTGGCCGCGCAGGATGCAATCCATGCCTCGCCGCCGAAGTAATCCATCGCTTCCAGGTACGCCCGCCACAACGGGACCGCCTGATCGAAGTAGATAGCCCAGAAGGGCAGCCCCGTCCGCTTGCAGGGAATGTAGTTCGAGATATCGGGCACCGCGGGCACGCGGTCGGGCACCTGATTACGAATAGCCGTCAGAAACCGCTGTCGAGGCGACATGGCCATGCAACGACCTCTCCTTCTCATCGAGGAACGCAGGCCCGGCTTCTCGCGCTCGCCGGCCCGCATGCGAGTCGCTCCTTCGGAGACTGACGCGGGTTCACATCCCGGAGGAAGAAGATGGCCCGGTAGTTCCGGGTGATTTCCCGCCCAGGACCACCCGGCCGTTCTTGTCGGCCTACGGCGTCGTCGGCTTGTCGCCGTTCTGTCTTCCGTTGGCGGCAATCTGGCGGTTGACCGCCTGAATGAAGGCCAGGGCACTGGCCTCGATGATGTCGGTGGACAGGCCGCGGCCACGATAACGCCGGCCTTCGGACTCGATCTCCAGGTGGACCTCGCCCTGAGCGTCGCGCCCGCCGGTCAGCGCGCGGAGATCGTATTCCCGCAGCGTGCCGGTGACACCGGTCATGCGGAGAATGCAGGAAAACGCGGCGTCAATCGGCCCGTCGCCGGTGGACGCATCCTGCGATTCGTCACCTGTCACGGCGTTCCGGAGTCGCACCGTGGCCGTTGGAATCATCGCCGTACCAGCCGACGTCTGCAGCACGAGAAGCTCCCAGGTCGGCGTCACATCAGCGCCCGAGACGAGACCTTCGATGATCGCGTCCAGGTCGGCGTCGAAGATCTCCTTCTTCTTGTCGGCCAGCGTCTTGAACTGCTCGAACGCGGCGTCGAGCTGGTCGTCCGTCAGATTCTGACCGAGCTGTTCGAGGCGGTCCTTGAACGCGTGGCGCCCCGAGTGCTTCCCGAGAACCAGCTTCGACGCGGGAATGCCGACGTCTTCCGGGTCCATGATCTCGTACGTCGAGCGATGCTTGAGCACGCCGTCCTGATGCACGCCCGCCTCGTGCGAAAAGGCGTTCTCGCCGACAATCGCCTTGTTGCGCTGCACCTTAATGCCGGTCAGCGTGCTGACAAGCCGCGAGACCGGGTAGATGCGACGCGTGTTGATG
>JAFGKA010000343.1 GCA_016928855.1 Phycisphaerae bacterium | reverse complement strand
TTCAACTGTTTGGCCATGATTCGATGTCTCGCTCTTCTACTCGGTTGATTTCAGTCGTTGTTCGAAACGGGGAAAGGCTCAAGGACGCTAGGATTCCGCAGGGGATTCCCCCGTCGCTGCGCCCGCTGAATCCGTGTCACGTGGCAGCGCTTCCCAGTCCGGCCAGTGGTTCTCGACCAGCAACGGGAGCAGGACCCGAAACAGCTTTTGCGTGGCCGTGATAACTTTTGGACGCGACAGCCCTTCATCGCGGCCGGTTCCGAAGTGGACCTCGACCTTCGAAAAATACGAATACGGCTCGAATGGGTTGCTCAGCAGCATACGGACGTCGTTACGTCCGGCCGCGAAGGTACCGTTGGCACCGAACGTGTACGCGACAATCGGGTTCTGCTGCCCGATCCGGCCCTTCTTCTCGAACTCGAGCACGCGGATTGGAACACGTGCCTCTTTCACCTCGGGAACGTCCACCTCCACGTCCTCGGCTGCCTTGATCAAATACCCTGAACCAAAGAAGCACTTGTCTGGGACATGCGGCACCGGGTCCGGCTGGCCCGTGTAGTATGTGATGAATAAATGGACCCATTTCGTCGGATCCGCGTCGTTGGTGACGCTCTCGTCGCGCAGCGTCCACTGAATATACTGCTCGGTGCCGAGGGAGCTGAGCACCTCCGGCTCGATGATCTGCGCGTCCATGAAGCGGTATGGAGCCATGGCCTCCTTATCGAGCCGGGTCAGTGACAAACGCAGCGGGGCGGCCAGCTTCACAAGCCGGACATTCCGTGTCGCACCATGAAAGACGACCGCCATGACCGCAAGCGTCACCACGCCAATCATGAAGCCGGGATGGCGTACCGAATCCCGCAACACGATACCCAGGCCCTGGGAAGCCTGCCTCGCCTGTGCTCCGGACGTGCTCATTCCGTTATCGGTCCTCCTCGGGCCGCGCCAATTCCGCACCCAGCGCAAAGATCGGCTAGAAACACCCCAGACTAGCGTCCAAGTGCTTACCCGTCAACATGTTCGGGCAACCGCCGCCTCTAAAGCAGGCGTGGCCAACGCTCATGAAACGGCGGTTCCTTGCCCCGGGCAGACCTGCCGGATCGCCTTGGCGACCAATCCACGGCCGGAAAAACCCGTGTGGCGATTGGCCGCTGCCTGTTGACCTGCGGATTATCCGGTTGGAACGCTTTACAATACTGTCCGGGGGCCTCCTCCCTCCGACCGTGGCGGAACATTACGGCTCGACACCTTGATGAATACGAGCCCGGCCGAAAAAAGTTCAGCCCTTCAAGCTCTTGTCCGATAAACCCTTACGGATTGCCGTCAGCCTTGCCGCGGCGTCATGACGCGTTCGACTCTTCACAAGGCAGGTCGCAGAATGAACGCACAACAGATGAAACCGGCCCATGTACCCGCGACGATTGTCGTCGTTGGGGCGGGCGGTCATGGACGTGTCGTTCTCGATATCCTGCGCGCCGCAGACAGCGTTCGAGTCGTGGGCTTTCTCGACAGCAACTCAGCGCAACATGGCCGTCGCATGGACGGCCTTCCCGTGCTCGGCGATCTTTCCGCTCTACCAACACTTCGTGACGAACAAGGCGTGACTGGGGCGATCGTGGCCATCGGCGACAACGGTGTCCGTCGCGACTTTGCCCATCGCATCGAGGCGATGGGCTTTGCGCTGGTAAACGCCATCCACCCGTCTGCCAACATCGCGAGTAATGCATCGCTCGGCCGGAATGTTGTTGTGGCGGCGGGAGCACTGGTCTGTGCCCATTGCCAGGTGGGCGATTCCGTGATTCTCAACACGGGCTCCATCGTCGATCATGAGTCCATGATCGGCACGGCCGCCCATGTCTGTCCGGGCGCACGGCTCGCCGGACGTGTGACGGTCGAATCCGGCGCCTTCATCGGGATCGGCTCGACGGTGATCCAGTCGATTCGTGTGGGGTACGAAGCTATCGTGGGAGCTGGTGCCGTTGTTATTCACGACGTCGCGCCCATGACAACCGTCGTTGGTGTGCCCGCGCGATCGGTGCAGGACTCGCCGCATGGTGAAGGCTGGGCGGATGCTCTGCTGCCCGAAATCCTTCGCGGACGGCTGCCCAGCATCCGCAGACCACCACGCATTGCGGTCAGTTCCACCGACGCGGCGGCCGCTTCACTTGATCCCATTGTCGTTGTTCGCTGAGTCGCCCGCAATCCGTGCGGCGCGTTTGCCTCTCTGAAAGCATGTACTCAGTGCTCGGAAGAACAAGCCCACGGCGCGCTTCGACAGTCGCACCGTGGGCTCGAATTCGCGTCAAACCATTCCGATCTGGACGAGCATCACCTTCTACCGGCGACGCCATCCCATCAACCAGAGCCCGATGGCCGCCAGGAGCATCATCTCCGCAACACCGGCTGCGCAGGGCAACGGTGTCGGCGTGGGTGTTGGCGTCGGCGTTGGCGTCGGCGTCGGATCCACCTGCGCCGGCGTTACCGTAACCGTGACCGCATCCGTGGCGATCTGCGATGTCGCATCCACCACCGTCAGGATGTAGGTTGTCGTCATCAGCGGACTTGCGTTGGGCGTCGCCACGAGCGTCGAACTCAACCCACTCGCCGGCGACCACGCGAACGTGTACGGCGGCACTCCGCCGCTGGCCCCGCCCGCAAGCTGCACGCTCTGGCCTCCGGTGATCGACCGGTCGGGACCCGCGTCAGCCGCCAGCGTGCTGCTGACCGTAACGGTCACCGTATCGGACGCCGTCTGGGCGATCGAATCGGTAACCGTGAGCGTGTAGGTCCGCGTCACCGTCGTTGCAACCGTCGGCTGCAGAATGTTTGCCGCGCTGAGTCCGACCGTGGGGCTCCATGCGTACGTGTACGGCGCGACGCCCCCCGTCACGCTGCCAGCCAGCGTCGTGCTGCTGCCAATCGCGATGGTGCGATCGGGACCGGCACTGACCGAGAGCGCGGTGGCCACCGTCACCGTGACCGTATCGGTGTCCGTCAACGACTTGGAATCCGTCACCGTCAACGTGTAGGTCGTCGTCGTTGTCGGCGCGGCCGTCGGCTGGGCGATGTTCGCAGCACTCAGCCCGGTCGTCGGCGTCCACGCATAGGTGTACGGCGGCGTGCCGCCGGTCGCGGCCCCAGGCAGCGTTGTGTTGCCACCAGGCGCGATCGTGCGGTCGACGCCGGCGTCGGCCGTGAGCGCTGACGCTGCCGGCAGTTGCGTCGCTTCGATGCTGCTGAGCGTGTCGGTTCCGCCTTCACCATCGTTGGCGGTTCCGTTGCCAGCGACGAGGGTGACCGAAACGCTGCCAGGATTGCCATCCCGGTAATCGGCTGTGTCCGTGCCCGTGCCGCCATTGATCGTGTCGCTGCCGCCACGGCCATTGATCGTATCATTCCCGGCGCCACCATCGAGTACGTTGGGGCTGTCGTCACCCGTCAGCGTATCGTTGCCACTACCGCCAGTGATGTTTTCGCAGTTGATGATGGTATCCGTGCCCGCGCCGCCCGTGTTTTGCGACGATGTCAGCCGCAGACTGACCGTGATGGCGCTGGTCGCCGCGGCGTAACTAAGCGTATCCGTTCCCGCCCCACCATCGATCGCGTCATCACCAGCGCCGCCGATGAGGGTGTCGTTGCCGGCTTCGCCAAAGAGCGTGTCGTTGCCCGCCCCACCGTCAATCGTGTCATCGCCGGAGCCGCCGCGGATTACGTTGGCGGACGTGTCACCGGTCAGCGTATCATTGCCGTTGCCGCCGGTCAGATTCTCACAATTGCTGATTGTGTCGGTGCCGGCCCCGCCTGTATCCTGTCCGGCGCCCTGGCTCGCGAGACTGACGGTAACGGCCGTAGCGTTGCCAGCATAGCTGACGGTGTCGCTTCCACCGCCGCCATCGATGGTATCGTTACCCGCCCCACCGATGATCGTGTTCGCGCTGTCATCGCCGGTCAGCGTGTCGCCCTGCGGACTGCCAATCAGATTTTCGAAACCGGAGATTGTGTCGGTGCCGTCACCGGTTGCCGTTCCGGCGGCAAGGCTGCATGTGATTGCGCCGGCCGCGGTTGCGAACGTCAACGTATCCGTGCCAGTACCGCCGATAAGCGTATCATCGCCGCCTTTGCCCTCGATCGTGTCGTCGCCGACACTGCCGTCAATCGTGTTCGCGTTGGCGTCGCCAGTGAGGGTATCGCTGTTGTTCGAACCGGTCAGGTTCTCGATCGTTGCCAGCGTGTCCGTTCCCGCCCCACCAGTATTCTGCGCGCCGGCGTTGCCGAGGTCGACCGTCACGCCACTTGTGGCGCCGGCATAACTGACGGTATCGGTACCGGCCCCGCCGGTGATGGAGTCGTCACCCTCGCCGCCGATGATCGTGTCGTTTCCTGCGCCACCATCGATGGTATCGTTACCGCCCCCCCCGTCGATCGTGTCGTTCCCGTCGCCCCCGTTGATCGTGTTGGCTCCGTTGCTGCCCGTAAGCGTATCACCGTTCACCGAGCCAGTCAGATTCTCGCAGCCCGTGATCGTGTCGGTGCCCGCGCCGCCGGTACTCTGAGCCGAGGAAACGGCTAACGATACCGTAACCGCGCTGCCGGCCGCGGCATAACTGACCGTGTCCGTGCCGTCCCCTCCGCTGATCGTATCGTTGCCATCGCCGCCGGTGAGGGTATCATCGCCAGCCTCGCCGCTGATCGTATCGTTACCCGCGCCGCCGTCGATCGTGTCGTTGCCGGCACCGCCACGGATGGTGTTGGCGTTGCCATCGCCGGTCAGCGTATCGTCCCCGCTGCCGCCGGTTATGTTTTCGCAATCCGTAATCGTGTCCGTACCGGCGCCGGTTGCTGTTCCGGCGGCGAGACTGCACGTAATCGCGGCTGAAGACGTCTCGTAGCTTACGGTGTCGGTGCCACCGTTGCCGTCGATGGTATCATCGCCATCGCCGCCGATGAGCGTATCATTTACACTGCTGCCATTGAGCACGTCGTTCCCCGCGCCACCGTCGATTCGGCACGGAATTGCCAGCGTGTTGCAGTTGATCGTGTCGTTCCCGCCCCCGGCGGCGACATCCACAAGCGTAACAAGGCCTGCCTCAGCGACGTTACTGAAGGGTGTACCGGCAATGTCGACGTCGATATACGTCCCGTCGTTCGTGACCGTGATCGTCTCGCCCGCCGCCGTACCGGAAATGCTGACAATGCCGGTATTGCTGTCGAAGCTGACGGATTGCGCAGAAGCCGTTGTTGCCGCGAGCCCGATCAGCAGAACCGCGACCGAGATACGCCCATACCCCGAAACCGCGCTCCGGCGGTCCTCTTGCCGCAATAGCGTGAACATTCCTTCGATCTCCTTATCGAGTCGCGACGCCCGCGATGCCGCTACTCATTTATCCGGCATGAGACATAACTATTTGCAGGCAATATGTTTACCAACTCCAGGTCGCCCTCGCGCCGCTCCTGGACCCTCCCCGCCGCTCGGCCGGGAGGCGACCGCACACAATCCTACCATCGACCAAGTGGGTCGGGCAGGTCAACGTGAACGGTCACGATCCTATCGCGAGTGGGCAGCCCTTGCCAGTGCGCGGGAAACGCGGCACGCGAGGTGACTGACGGATACCGCTTGGCGGCACGAACCGCGGCAGCCTGCGTATTCACGAAGCGACTCGCTTTCAACGTGTTTTCCCGGAAAAACGGCGTATCTACTGCGGTTGATCCCGCCGGGCATCCGGTGTGTGCGACTGCCGGGCATCCTCGAATTCCTCGAGCATCTCGGCGAGCAACTCCATCGGCAGGCCGACGACATTCGAAAAGCTGCCGTCGATCTGTTCGACGAACGCATCGCCGTGGTCCTGGATGCCGTACGCGCCGGCCTTGCCCCACCACGCTTTGCTGGCGATGTACTTGTCCATGGCCGCCGGCGGCATCGGCCGCATTGTGACGCGCGTGACGTCGTGGCGAATCAGCCGGCTGCCCGTGGCCGCGTCCAGCAGCGTGACACCGGTGATGACTTCGTGTGTGGTCCCGGTCAGTGAACTGAGGATGCTGCGGGCGTCGTCAGCGTCCTCGGGCTTGCCAAAGATGCGATCCTGATGAGCCACAACCGTATCCGCCGCCAGAACCAGCCCCGCGGGCAGCGTCTCGGCGACGCTGCGGGCTTTGTAGAAGCTCAGCGCCTCGGCGTGTTCGGTTGCCGAAAGCCGGGGGCTCTCCGCGTCCGGCTCCTCGTATGGCGGCGGGCGAACGTCGAACGCATAGCCGTTCTCCCGAAGGAGTTCGGCCCGGCGAGGGCTCGCGGACGCAAGGATCAGTCGGTCGGCCATCGGTACGCCTCGGTCTCCGTTGGACCCCCCAGTATAGGGCCGATTTCCGGCAAAGTCGCCTGAGTCAATCGGAAAATCGTTCCACCGGCTGGCCTCGGAGGATCGTCGTCGTCCCCCATGCCGGCGGAATGTACAGAAGTGCGTGTGAACTGCTCGCGTAGACCACCAGGGACGCTGCCGACGGCTCACTCGCCGTTCGAAGCACCATCCCCGGTTCGAGACGCTCCGGGGACGTGGCCAGTTCCGCCCCCAGCCATTCGCCATCGCGCCAGACCTCCGCCACGGTGCCCACGCGCTGCACGGCCGGCGCTGGCAATGGCTCTCGTACCACGCGGTCCCACTTCTCCAGAACCGGCGATGGCGCGACAGGGTCGGCCTCGGCCGCCAGAGGTACCGCGCCGGCAAAATCGACGTTGACCTTCTCCACTTCCAGGCGTCCGACCACCTCCCCCTTCCGCACTACCGCAAAGGTCTCTCCCACCCGCACGCCGTCCGCGTAGCCGGCGGAAATGAGCACGTAGTCGGGGCGAACATCGAAAATCCGCGCTTCGAGCCCGGTTGCTCCCTCTGCTGGCACGGGCCGGGCCAGCGCCCGCATTCCCGGCGCCGGCCGCGTCGTGCAGAACGCCGGCAACGCTCTGGCCACGCAGAGGCGGTCGCTGCTCGTTACGATGCTGGCGAGGCCGACGTAGTCGCTGCCGGCAAAAAGCTCGACCTGGCGATCCGGCCGAAAGCCATCGCGCCCCGCTCCGGCCAACGTCAGCAAGACGCCGTCGGCCGAAGGCGCTGCGTCCAGTATGACGCTTTCCAGTCGTGCGGCACGGGACATCGCGGGCGACGGCCACGCCTGGACCGGGTCGCCGACTTCCGGTATCGCATTAGCCACAAGCGGGCGGCATTGGAGCAGAGAGACGTTCTCGCGGACGACGACGATGCGACCGTGCGCGATGGGAAAGTCGTTCCGCAGCACCCAGAACGTGTCGCCGTCGGCCAAGCCACTTCGGAGGCCACGGTCGATCCAGACCTGCCGGCGGCCGGGAGCCAGACCGGTGACATGGCCACGGAGTGTCGTGCCGGCGGGCATGCGGCGCTTGGCGAGTTCGATCGTCGACGCGGGGATGATGAACGCCCGGAGCCGCAGACCTCGGTCCGCAGGCATGCCCGTCACGCGAACGGCGGCGGTTTCGTCGTCGAGCACGAAGACGGCGCCGGCCGCGATGAGTTTCGCAGGGTCGGCCGGATCGACGAAGGCCACCGGGTCGGCCATTGCGACCCCGTGCTCGCGGCCGCGGTCAATCGCGACGACCGGCTCGATTTCCGATGCGCCGGTGACGGTGGCGACAACGATGTCGGCCGCTTTCTGGCCGGCACACGGCGCGGCCATACAACAGAACAAGACCAGAGCGACAGGCATCCGCTTCACGAGCATCGTTGAGGTGCCTCTTCCACGCGAGCCAGCATCGACGCGACGACCTGCGCCACTGCTTCCGGTTCAAGACCGCGCAGGCAGGCGTGATCGTGCGGACACTGGGCGAGCTTCTTCAGGTAACACGGCGAGCAGTCGAGCCCGCGCTGTACGACGCGGGCGGTTGGCGAGTACGGACCAGTCCGGTTCAGGTTCGTCGGACCGAACAGCCCGACGACCGGCCGCCCGAGCGCGGCGCCGATGTGCATCGGCCCCGAGTCGTTGCTGACAAGCAGCGCCGCGCCGTCGATGAGTGCCATTAATTCGGCGAGGCTGGTCTTGCCGCACACGTTTGCGACGGGCCGTGTAGCGCCGCGTTCCACGGCCGCGCACGTCGGCATCTCGTCCGGCGCGCCCGCGACGACGATCTGCAAGCCGTGCTGGCGATACAGCCCGTCCGCCAGCGCCGCCATCCTCGCCGCGGGCCAGAGCTTCGTTTCCCATCGGGCGCCGGGCGTCAGGACGGCGTAGGGGCCGGCGGGATTCACGTCGGAGGCCGCCAGCAGGCTGGCCACATGCTTTCGGGCGGCCGGCTGCACGTGCAGCGGGAATTCGATCGGCACATCGGCGAAACCGAGCATCGCGGCCACGCGGTAGTTGCGGTCCACGGCATGTTCGTCCGGCGGACCGATCGGGATCCGGTGCGTGTACGCCAGCGATGCCCCCTCGCGTGCGTTGGCAAAGCCGATGCGAACGCCAGCGCCGGTGGCACGCGTCAGGAACCCGCTACGGAAGAGGCCCTGCAGGTCGATCACGCAGTCAAAACGCCGAGCCCGCAGCGCCCGCACGAATCCGAAGAAGGCCGCAGCGGCCGCCGGGCTTCGCAACATCCGGCCATAGTATCGCCGGTCGAACGGGACAATCTCGTCGATTTCGGGATGCACATCGATCAGACCGCGGCACGTCACCGACACCAGCCAGGCCAGATGGGCCCGCGGGTACCGCCGACGGAGGCCATGCAGTACGGGCAGCGCATGGATCACATCGCCGAGCGAACTCGGCTTGATCAGCAGGATGCGTTTGAACTCCTGTCGGTCCAGCTCCATCGCCTACTCCCGCAACGCCGTGGCCGGTCAGTATACCCCCCCGTTGCATAAGAAGACACCACCACGAAGCCCGCGAAAAGCACGAAGAAGTTGCGGATGCCCTTCGCCTGATACAGTTAGGCGATAAACGCCCCTATCCGCCGCGTCTTGCCCACCCCAGTGCCAGGGCGAAGCACAGCAACGGGAACTCCCGCTTGCACTCCTCGACCGTCGGGAACTCGCTCTTGATCGTCCGCAGTCTCTCCGCGATTTCCGCGTGAGCTTGTCTTCTCCAGCGTGACGATCTTGCACACCCGGGCGAGCACTTCCAACGATTCCCGCTGCGGCGGCCGAAGGCTCACTCAATGGCTGATCGCATCAACGTGCTGAATGGCCACGATCACCTGCCCTCCGCTTCTGCTGCCACGTCCGCGATCAGGACAGGCTCAGCGTGTCGGAAGCGTCCGAGCAACGACAACAACAGTCTGGCCCGCTGAGGATCGCGCGAGGAGGGATGCCAGAGCCCGTAGTACCGCAGGTCAGGCGATTTCTCATCGCGGTGTAGATTCGTCCAGGAACGGCGGATCGGCAGCAAACTCCGACCATGAGACGGTGCCCGCGCCGGGGCCGACATTGTCGGTGTAGGTATCTGCTGCGACCGTCCAATTGTCGCTCAATACAGTTCCGTCGCGCGAGATGGAGATCCCGGCACCCTGCTGATAGGTAGTTGTGGAATCTTCCTCGTGGTTCGTTATGGTCACATCGTAGGTAAT
>JAFGKA010000342.1 GCA_016928855.1 Phycisphaerae bacterium | reverse complement strand
GTGATTCGCGGCGAGGACAACGCCCGCGTCCTGCTGGATCTCGCAGGGCAGCGGGCACAGGGGATCGAAGTCGAAGCCTGCGCCCACGTCGTGCTCCGCGGGTTTGAGGTCGCGGGTGGGGACAGCTCCGGCATCGTTGTGCACAACTGCCACCACTGCACGATTGAGGGCAACGTGGTGAATGCCTTCAAGGCGGTCGGCATCCGGCTGCGTGCGAGCAACGACAACACGGTGCGAGGCAACATCTGTTATCACAACGATTCCGGCATATACGTCGGCGAAGGATCAACACGCAACCTGATCGAAGCCAACATCTGCGCGTTCGGCAATCAGTCCAGCGAAAACGCGGACGGTATCGGGTCGAGCGACTGCGAAAAGAACATCTATCGATTCAACGTACTCATCGCCAACAACGACGACGGCCTCGACATGTGGACCAGCAAACGAAACACGATCGAATGGAACTTCGCCTGCGCCAACGGCGACCAACAGGACGGCGACGGCAACGGGTTCAAACTGGGGGGCAAATGGAGGAATCGGGGACCGGACGATCCGTGGGACGGCGGTGAACACATCGTCCGCAACAATCTCTCGGTCTGGAACCAGTCCACCGGCTTCACCGACAACAGCAGCTCCGGGAACCGGTATGAGGGAAACGTCGCATTTGGGGATCGCAACACCGGCTCATACGCCTCCGTCAATCACTCTCCCGCGACCGCAGGCGAGCCGATCCGCGAAAAGATCCGCCAGCGGTTCCAGACGCTGATCGAAGAAGGCGTGATGCAGCCCACTATCCACCGGCTTCCGCTCGCCGTCGGATTGATATACGAACTGAAGATCTGGCCGGCCGCCGACCATGAAGAATAGAAACACTGAAAGGCAAACCCATGCACCGCATTAACCGTCGAACGTTCCTCCAGAAGACCCTCGCCACCGGCGCCGGTGCGGCGATTGGCCGCCGCGCGTTGGCCCAGGACCCCCGGCCTGCCGCCGGCCTGCCGCAGCCGTGCGCGCCCACAGCGTGGAAGAAGCACGGCGTCGTGCTTGCGCCGACCGAGCCGATCGAAGGCAACCACATCCAGAACTTCAACTGCCCCGTCGAGCCGCTTAATGGTGAGCGGTGGCGGCTGTGGTTCTCGGCGATCGATGGGCGCGCCAAGTTCAACATCGCTTACGCCGAGGGCATCCCCGGCGAGCCAATGAAAAAGTTCTTCGCCGAGTGCTCGCCCGGTGATCCTCCCGATGCCGCGTTTGCGATCGGCAATCTGCCGGACGGCTGGAAGCCCGTACAGGTCGTGCATATCCACCTGAAGAACAGCCGGCATCGGATCTACTTCTGGGTGCACGGTCCGCGGGTCATTCGTTTTCTCGCCGCCGAGAGCGACGATGGCCGTCGATATCGCGTGCTCGATCCGCATCGACCGGTGCTCTATCACCCGAGCGACCGCGCCACCTGGAGCGTGCCCACGCCGGACGGGCTCCTCGTACACAATGACGAGTGCCCGGATCGACCGGCGAACGAACCGCTCGCGCCGTCGCGACTGCTCTCGAACGACTCGACGAACGTCTATCAGCTCGCCGACAGCTCGTTCGAAATGTACAGCGTCGCACTCATTCGCGTGCCGAAGGAGGACCCGGCCTATATCGCTCACGACAACGCGCCGGGTCTGATCCGGCTCATCGACCGGTACACGTCAGACGACGGCCTGCACTTCGAGAACCGCAAGCGCGTCATCGCCCGCGATGCCAACGATCCAACCGACCAGCAGTTCTATCACCTGAACGTGACGCACACGCCGAAAGGCCGCGTCGGCATGCTCGGTCATTACCGCGTCGAAGCCCAGACGATGGACCTTGAATGGTGCTTCTCGCCCGACGGCCCGACCTGGCACCGCCCGCTGCGCCGCGCCTGGCTGCCCCGCGGCGAGGAGGGCCAGCCCGACTCGTACGGCATCTATCCGCCGGCCTCGGTCGTGCACCGCAGCGGCAAGGACCACCTGTTCTACACGGCCGTGAACTACGCCCACAATCAGAAACACGCACACGGCCAGATGCGGACGGTGGTCATGTACGCAACAACCGATTCCATCTGGGTGTAGGGAGCGAATTAAACGTCGCTCGCCCTCACAAGACGCCGATGGGCACCGCCTGGACGTCGGCGCGGAGCGGCACGCGTTCGCGGGCGAGGCACAGGACGGCGCCTTCACCGATCTGGATACCGGACCGTGCGAGCGCGTCGAACGCCTTTACGCTGTCGCGGCCAGGTGAAGCAGTGCGTTTGACTTCGATGGGATACACACGCTGATCCTGCGCCAGCAGAAAGTCGATCTCGCCGCCGTCGCGATCGCGATAGTAGTATATCCGCGGTTCGAGCCCGCGATGCCACCAGCTCTTGAGCAGTTCGGAAAACACAAAGGTCTCGAGAATCGCCCCGGCCATGGCACCGGCCTCGAGCGTCTCGGGCGACGACCACTCGGTCAGATACGCACACAGTCCCGTGTCCAGGAAATAGAGTTTTGGACGTTTGACGAGCCGTTTGGTTACATTCGCATGGAATGGTTGCAGCAACACCACCTGAAAGCTCGTCTGCAGGATCGACAGCCAACTCTTGGCCGTATTGGCGCTCACGTCCGCATCACGGGCCAGTTCGGCATAGTTAAGCAACTGCCCCGTCCGAGCGGCGCACGTCTTCACAAAACGTAGAAAACTCGTCTCGTTGCCCACATGAGCCAGATCGTGAACGTCTCGCTGCAGATAGGTTTGCACGTACGAGCTATAGAACAAATCACGGTTTCGCACCGTGCCACCGACCAGCGCCGGAAAGCTGCCGAGCCAGAGATCCTTGTAGAGCGGTTTGAGCGTCAGCGCGTGGCCCGTGGCCTCGCGCGCCTGCAACTGCTCTGCCGTCGGCAGGAACGCGGGCACATCCAACTCGCCCCGCCGCCGCTCCCGCATGGAAAAGCCCAACAGGTTCAGGATTCCCACGCGACCCGCCAGCGTCTCGGAGACCCCCCGCATCATCTCGAACTGCTGAGAGCCCGTGAGCCAGAACAGCCCCGGCTTGCGCGCGGCATCCACAACCATCTTGATGTGCGGGAGCAACGGTGGGGCGTACTGGATCTCGTCGATCAGGACCGGCGGCTCGAACCGCTGCAGGAACAATGCCGGGTCTTCGATCGCAAGCGTCCGCAACGTCGGGTCGTCCAGCGTGACGTAACGGCGATCGTCACCACAGATATGCTGGAGGAATGTCGTCTTGCCCACCTGGCGCGGACCGGTCAACAGGAGCACCGGAAACTGCTCCGAGGCCTCAGACCAACAGGCTTCCATAGCGCGCGGATAATATCGGACCAATCCGGCCATTCTGCACCCGGACTGCAGAATAGCCGGAACCCGGGGTCGGGTCAACAGGCTGCCCTCGCCGTCTTTCGCCCCGTCTACGCCAGCCGGCCGTAGTAGACCAGCGTGTCGTAGTCGATGCGGACGCGGTCGTGGCTTTGGTGGGCATCGAACAGACGCCGCAGCTCAGCGATCATGGCGTCGTGGCTGGGGCAGCCGGGAAGCGGCGCATAGGAGGTGCTGAGCAGGCGGCCCTTGAGTCCGTCGAAATCGAAGAGTTGGACGTTCTCGAACGTTCGCTTCTCGTACCCGGCCGGCTCGAAGAACGTCGCCAGGTCCGTCTCGATCGCCTCAAGTTTCTTGAGCTGCCGGTACTCGTCGCAGAATCGCTCTAGAAACGCTTCGTACGCCGTGATGAACGGCGTTGCGTCGGCCCGTCGCCAGTTCCAGACGAACACACAGCCGCCGCCGGGCCGGAGAATGCGGGCAAACTCTCGCCGCACCGCCTGCGGGTCGAACCAGTGAAACGCCTGGCCGGCGGTAACAAAATCCACGCCCCGTGCCGGCAGCGTCGTGGCCTCAGCACATCCGTCGACGCTGTGGAAGTTCGGCCGCCCGGCCAGCAGAGCCTCGGCCGCCTCGCGCATCTCCCGATTCGGCTCGACGCCGAAAACGACGTTGCCCGCGTCGAGGAACAACTCGGCGAGAAAGCCCGTGCCTGATCCCGCGTCGGCGATGACCGACTCGCGCGTCAGGCCCATCTCCGCTTGCATTAACGTTCGCACCTCGGTTGGATAGCGAGGGCGATACCGAACGTAGTTCTCGACTCGATTCGAGAACCTCCGCGTCGGGTGGATCTTCGGAATGATTTCGCTCACGTGCTCGCTTTTCGTTTGCGCCGAAGTTCGGCTTCGATGAATTCCTGGATCTCTCCGTCGAGCACGGCTTGGGGGTTGCCCTGCTCGACGCCGGTGCGCAGGTCCTTGACAAGTTGGTACGGCTGGAGCACGTAATTGCGGATCTGGCTGCCCCAGGCGATATCCCCCTTGTCGCTGTAGAGCTTGGCCGTCTCCTTGTCGCGTTTTTCCTGCTCGAGGCGCTCGAGCTTCGACTGCAGAATCGACAGGGCCATCTTCTTGTTCTGCTGCTGGCTCCGTTCGTTGACACACTCGACAGTCACGTTCGTCGGGATGTGCTTGATGCGAACCGCCGTGGCAAGCTTATTGACGTTCTGGCCCCCGGCCCCGGACGCTCGGCGGAAAAAGACGATGTCGAGGTCATTCGGCGTCAGTTCGACCGCGGTCTCCGGTATCTCAGCCAGGACATCGACGGCAGCAAAGCTCGTGTGCCGTCGCTGGTTGGCGTCGAATGGACTGATCCGCACCAGCCGGTGCACGCCGCGTTCGCATGAGAGGTAGCCCGTCGCATACGGACCCTTGACCCGCAGCGTGATACTGCGAATGCCGGCCCCTTCACCGTCCGTCCGCGCCAGTTCCTCGGCCTCGTAGCCGTGCCGCTCGAAGTAGCGCAGGTACATCCGCAGAAGCATCTCCGCCCAATCGCACGCCTCAGTGCCGCCGGCGCCGGCCTGGATGCTGAAGAAGCAGTCACGGCAATCGTTCGGGCCCGAAAGCAGCGTCATCAGCTCCAATCGGTCCGTCGCCGCTTCCAGCGACTGAAGCTCGGTGTCGAGTTCCGCAAGCGTTGCGGCGTCGCCCTCGCTCTGGCCGAGTTCGAGCATGACCTCGGCATCCTCGACCCGGCGCAACAGCCCCCGGACCGGCTCGGTCATCGCCTTGAGCGATTTGACTTCGCTGATCACGGTCTGCGACGCCTCAGGGTTATCCCAGAACCCGGGCGCGGCCATCTTCCCTTCCAGCTCCTTCAGGCGCGCGATGCGTGTTGGCAAGTCAAAGAGAGTCCCGGATCGCAATAACCCGGGCCGAAAGGTCCTGGAGCGTACCGGCGGGATCGTCGTAATGCATGATGCGGTCTCCTGATCGATCAATGTCTCCTATATATACCAGCCGCGCGGCCGCGGCAAGGCGGGGAAACGGGCAGAAGCCGGACTGCAGAAGGCGGGCGCAAACGGAAGACAGCGGCCGGGGCGACGCTTGCGGACGGCGTGGATTGGGCTTAGGGTTATCGCATGTCTGGATGGCTCCAGAACTGGCTGGCGCGGCATCGGCATCCGGCTTCGCTGGCTCTGCATGCCATCGGGATTCCGCTGACGATTGGCGCGCTTGTCCTGGCCGGTGTGCAACTGGCGAAGGGACAATGGCCACTCTGGTGGCGGCCAACTGCGTTGTTTACGGGCGGCTACCTGTTGCAGTGGATCGGCCACTGCATCGAAGGCAACGATATGGGCGAGGTGGTCCTGCTCAAGCGGTGGCTTGGCCAGCCGTACGTCGCCATCGCCCCGCGGTACGACTCGAGCCACGGAGAGCCGTTGGAGCCCTCTTCTCCGGAAGGCTAGAATCGGACAGTGCCCGGGGCCGACCGGTACGTAGCGTGGTGCGAGATGCCTTATCAGAGTTTCAGCCTGGAAGAATTCGCCCAGTACATCGGCATGGATCTGCGCGATGTCCGCAAGCTCGCCGAGCGGGGCAAGCTGCCCGGCAAGAAGATCGGCGGACACTGGCGATTCAACCGCGCCCGCGTCACCGAGTGGCTGCAGCAGGAAATGCCTTCGCTGAGCGAAGAGCGGCTCATCGAGATCGAGCGGGCCCTGGGCTCGCGTGAGTCCGGCTCCAAGCAATTTGACCTGGTTACAAGCATGATGACGGTGGAAGGCATCGACCTGATGATGCGGGCCGGTTCGGCCGGTTCGGTCATGCGGGGGCTGGTGGATCTGGCGGAACAGACCGGCCTGCTTTACGACAAAACAGGGCTGCTCGACGCGGTAACGGAGCGCGAGGCGATGTGCTCGACGGCCATGCCGAACGGTGTGGCCCTCCCGCACCCGCGGCAACCGATGCCCTACGCTTCGGGCGAACCGATCATCTGTCTCGGCCGTACGCCGCAGGGCGTGCCGTTCGGCTCGCCGACGGGCATCCTGACGCACCTGTTCTTCCTGATCTGCAGCCACGAATACGACCAGCATCTGCACGTGCTGGCGCGACTCGTGCGGATTCTGGATGAAGAGACGGTAACGGGACTGCGGGAAACCGAAGAGGCCGAAGAGGCGCTGGCTCTGCTGATCCGGCGCGAGAAGATTGTGGCCGAACGATATGGCTGAGCCGGCGTGAAACCGCGGACATGGAGGCATGACTGTGTGGCGAACCACGGCATCTGCGATGGCGTACGCATGCGGGTTGATGGTAGCCGTTCTCGGCTGCAAGACGGAACAGCGCGCGCCCTCGCGGGGTATGGAGGAACAGCCCATGACCTACGAAGTTCAGCGTCTCGCGGCACCAATGGCGATGGACGCCAATTGGGACAAACCGCAATGGAAGGCTGTCGAACCCATTCAACTGACCTACTTCATGGGCGACGAACCAGCACACCGCCCCGCAACGCAGGCCAAGGTGCTCTACGACAACGAGGCGATCTACGTCATCTTCCACGTTGAAGATCAATACGTGCGAGCGGTCGCCCGACAGCATCAGGACATGGTCTGCAAGGACAGTTGCGTGGAGTTCTTCTTCACGCCCGGCACGGACGTGTCGAAAGGCTACTTCAACCTCGAAATGAACTG